>JAVEST010000074.1:0-9856 GCA_034006465.1 Sulfurimonas sp.
CAAAAAGTGCTATAGATAAAAGCTAAAGTAGCTTTTTACTAAAGGGATAAAAATGACAAAATCACTCAACTCCGTAGCTTCAGTGAGAGGAATTTTTTCTGGACGTCTTCAGAGAAAAGGAGACAGATAATATGTACCAAACTACTATAGAAAAACCCGTCGAATTAGTTGGAATTGGCTTGCACAAAGGGACGCCTGTTCGCTTAAGATTGGAGCCATTAGAATCAAATAGTGGGATTATCTTTTATAGAAGCGATGTCGATGTAGCCATACCTCTGATTCCACAGAATGTTGTAGATACTAAAATGGCTACAGTTATCGGCAAAGATGGCGTGGTAATCTCTACAATAGAGCACATGCTCTCAGCTGTTTATGCTTATGGAATTGATAATTTAAAAGTTATAGTAGATGCAGATGAGATTCCTGTTATGGATGGAAGCAGCGCTAGTTTTTGTATGCTCTTAGATGAAGCGGGCATACAAGAGTTAGACAAGCCAAAAAAAGTGATGCGAATAAAAAAAGAAGTAATAGTTCAAGATGGCGAAAAATATGTAAAGCTATCTCCCTCTCCTGACCTAAAATATGACTTTACTATTAGATTTTCTCATCCAGTTATCAACAAACAAGAGTATGTCTTAGAACTTAACAAAGAGAGTTATAAAAAAGAGATATCAAGAGCTAGAACTTTTGGCTTTTTGCATGAAGTTCAATATTTGCGTTCAAAAGGCTTGGCTCTTGGCGGAACACTTGAAAACGCTATAGTGCTAGATGATAAAAAGATTTTAAATCCAGAGGGTTTGAGATTTCCTGATGAATTTGTAAGGCATAAAATTCTTGATGCTATTGGAGATATGTCTCTGATTGGGATGAATTTTGTAGGAAATTATGAAGCTATGGCTGGAAGTCATGATTTAAACCATAAGTTGACTGTGGAGCTTCTAAGTTCTGCAGAAAATTATGAAGTCATAGAGTTAGTTGGAGAAAAAACGGCTGAACTTGAGAAGGCGTATGCTTGAGAGAGGTAGATGTTGTTTTAGTAGCTCTATCTAGCCCTATACAAATTGGCATCTATGAAGATGCAAAGCTTATAGAGACCATTGAGAGTCATGAAAAGAGTTCAGAAGTTTTACCAAAGATATATCAAGATGTTTTTAAAAGATTTCATGTGAAAAAACTCTTTTATGCAAATGGACCTGGTAGTTTTATGGCTATAAAAGTAGCCTATGTTTTTCTAAAATCACTTAGTATTTTGAAAAATATTCCACTTTTTGCTACAGATGCTTTTTATTTTAATAAAAATGCACCTATAAAAGCGATTGGAAAGCTATGTTTCGTTAAAATTTCATCACAAATTACGACTCAAAAATTAGAAACGGCACCAATGATGGAGTTTTGGCTCCCAGATGTGCTTGATTATAAAGAGTTTAGCACAACAGTTACACCGATTTATGGCATCGGTGCTGTCGGATAGGAAAATAATTGATAATAAGCGTACCAGGAACAAGTGCTAACTTAGGACCAGGATTTGACTCTTTAGGTTTAGCAGTTGATCTAAGAAACAAAGTGGAGTTTCATCCATCAAAATTTTTTAGCGTTAGTATAAAAGGTGAGGGTGAAAACAACCCTAGATTAAAAGGCAATAATCTTTTCGTGAGCATATTTAATGACCACTACAACAGGTTGACTCAAAAAAAACAGAATTTTAAATTTACTTTTTACAATCAGGTACCAATGTCTAGAGGACTTGGAAGCTCATCTGCTGTTATAGTTAGTGCAATTGCGAGTGCACATGAGGCAGCTGGAATTAGAGTATCAAAAAGAAGGATTTTAAATCACGCTCTTTTTTATGAGGCTCATCCTGATAACATTACTCCTGCTGTTATGGGTGGATTTAATGTGGCAGCTGTGGAGAAAAATAAGGTTTTTTCACAAAAAAAACATCTTCCATCATATATTAAAGCGATAGTAACTATTCCAAATAAACCTATAAACACGGCAAAAGCTAGAACGCTTTTACCAAAATCTTATTCAAAAGAGAATGCGATATTTAATCTATCTCATACAGCACTAACAGTTGGAGCTTTCTTTAATGAAGATTGGGAGATGCTAAAACTTGCCACTCAAGATAGATTTCATCAAAAAGCAAGAATGAAAATTTTGCCAGAACTTTTTGCTGTTCAAAAAACAGCTTATGAAAGTGGAGCTTTGATGAGTACGCTCTCAGGGAGTGGATCAACATTTTTTTCAATGGCTTATGATGACGATGCTGCAATGATTGCAAATAAAATAAGTCAAAAATTTCCAGATTTTAGTGTAAAAATTTTGGATTTTGATAATGATGGATTGATAATAGAGAGATAATCTCTGTTAATTCAAGCAAGATTTAGATATAATGGCGAAAAAATTTCATCAACCTCTTCGAATGTGTGTTTCTTGTAGAGCTAAGGAAGCACAAAGCGAACTGCTGAGACTTCAATGCATAGATGGTTCATTAGAGAGATTTAAGGGTTGTGGAAGAAGTTTTTATTTATGCAATGAATGTATCTTGTCTGAAAAAAAAACGACTAAAGCACTTATGCGTCAATGTAAAAGTCCAGATAGAGATAGATTGATAAACAAACTAAAGGAGATCATCACTGATGATAGAAAAAGTTAGAGTACACGAAATTGCCAAGGAACTTGGCATTGCTTCTAAAGATGTTTTAGAAAAAGCAAAAAAAATGGGTATTGAAGTAAAATCAGCACAAAGCGTTGTTACTATGGAACAAGCTGAGGGGTTAGCTAATTTTATTATGAATGGCGAGCCAATTCAAGAGACCCCAAAAGAAAAAGAACCTTCAAAAGCAAAAAGTGATACTCCAAAACAAAAAGAAGTTCCTGTAGTAGAAGAAAAATCACAAAATATTGAGACTTCAACGCAAGAGGCTAAAGAAGTAGTTAAAGCAGAAGCCCCTAAGAGTGAAGAAGCCCAAGTAGATTCTAAAAAAGCTGAGACTTCCAAAGAAGAGAGCGAAAAAGATAAAGCACAATTAAAATCAGATAAAAACACTAGCTCTATTAAAGTAGTTGAACCAATAGCAGTTCGTCAGATTAAAAAAACTGGACTAAAGATTGTTAAAAAGAGAAAACCAAAGCAAGAAGAGGCTTATGAGGCTCCTAAAAAAGAAGCATCTGTAGCATCTGTATCATCTTATGGTAAGGTGAGTGCTGAGGTTTTAGAAGAGCTAGCTCAGAAGAAAAAATCAAGACAAAGTACTGCTGCACCTACTAGGAAAAAAGATACTGGGACTAGAATAGATATCTTTGGTGGATCTATGAGTGATGTATCTATGGATATGGATGATCAAGTAACTCTACTTGACTTAAACTCAACAGAAAGAGCACCTTTGCCTGCTGAAGAGCCTAGAAAACCTCGTGCTCCAAAACCAGCTGGAAGAAATGCTAACAAAAAACAAGCACCTCGTGGCAGAAGAGTCTCTCGTGATAAAAGAAAAAAATATATAAAACCAAACCAAGAAGAAGAGATAGTAACTCATGTAGAGATTCCCGAAGACATTCGTGTTTATGAGTTTGCAGAAGCTCTAAAGCGTCCAATGTCAGAAGTTATAAAAGTTCTTTTTGACCTTGGTCTTATGATGACAAAGAATGACTTTTTAGGACATGATGAGATTGAGATTTTAAGTGAAGAGTTTAATGTTGAAGTAACAATTGTTGATCCAAAAGATGCATTTAACTATGAAGAAGATTTAGCACAAGATATAGAGAAAGATCCAGATGCTACAAAAAGACCTCCTGTAATTACTATTATGGGGCACGTTGACCATGGTAAAACTTCACTTCTTGATGCTATTCGTAAAGCTAAAGTGTCTGAGGGTGAAGCTGGTGGGATTACGCAACATATCGGGGCTTATACAGTAGAGCAAAACGGTGAAGCTATTACATTTTTAGATACTCCAGGTCACGCTGCATTCTCTCATATGCGTCAACGTGGTACGGATGTAACGGACATTATAGTTATCGTTGTAGCTGCTGATGATGGTGTTAAACCTCAAACTCTAGAAGTTATAAAAATAGCAAAAGAATCAGGTGCTCCAATTATCGTAGCGCTAAATAAGATGGATAAAGAGACAGCTCAACCAGATATGGTTAAGGGTCAAATGGCAGAACATGGTATTAGTCCAGTTGATTGGGGTGGAGATATAGAGTTTATTCCAGTATCTGCAAAAAGTGGATTAGGAATAGAAGATCTGCTTGAAAATATCCTTATAACTGCTGAAGTTTTAGAGCTTCGTGCAAATAAAAAAGCTATGGCTAAGGCTACAGTAGTTGAGTCTTCACTAGAAAAAGGTCGTGGCCCAGTTGCTACTGTAATCGTTCAAAACGGTACTTTAAAAATTGGAGACTATGTTGTTTGTGGAAGCTCTTATGGTCGTGTAAAAGCCCTTATTGATGAGAACAACAAACAGATAAAGTCTCTTCTTCCAAGTCATACAGCAGTTGTTGTAGGGCTTAATGAAGTCCCTCCTTCAGGTGAAGTCATGATGGCTATGGAAAATGACAAAGAAGCTAGAGAGTATGCTCAAAAACGTCATGAATATGATAGACATAAAGAGCTTTCTCACTCTACAAAGTCAACTCTTGAAGATATGACTTCTATGATAGCTGAGGGTAAATTAAAATCACTCAAAGTTGTTCTAAAGACAGATGTTCACGGAACACTTGAGGCTCTTAAAGAGTCACTAAGTGAGCTAAGAAATGATGAAGTAAAAATTAACATCATCTCAAGTGGCGTTGGTGGAATTACTGAAAATGATGTTGAACTCGTTTCAAACTCTGAAAACTGTGTACTTTTAGGATTTAATGTTCGTCCTACTGGAAGTGTAAAAGCACTAGCAAAACAGAAAAATGTAGATATTAGAACTTACTCTATTATCTATAAGCTCTTAGATGATATTACTGGAATGTTAACTGGTATGATGGCTCCGAAGTTTACAGAAGAAAACACTGGTCAAGCAGAAGTTAGAGATACATTTAAGATACCTAAGGGAATGGTTGCTGGATGTGTTGTCGTAGATGGCAGACTTGTTCGTGGTGGAATGGTTCGTGTAATCCGTGATGGTGTTGTTATTTATGAGGGTGAATTAACTTCACTAAAACGCTTTAAAGATGATGTTGAAGAGATTGGTAATGGCTATGAGTGTGGTGTAGTTATTAGTGGATATGATGATGTAATCGTAGGCGATACTATAGAAACGTTTAAAAAGATAGAACAAAAAGTTTCACTATAGAGCTTTAAAAAAAGGATAAATTTAGTCTATGAATGAAGCTGAGATAAAACTAAAAAGAATGGAGTCAATCTTACTACAATTGATTCCAGAAGCTTTAGGAGAGTTAAATGATAAAAGACTTCATGATTTAGAGATCTTAGAAGTAAAATGCTCTCGTGGAAGAAGTGACGCTAAGGTTTACATAAATCCAAATGAGTACACTGAGAGTGAAAAAATGGCATATTTAAATCAACTAAAAAAAGCGAGACCTATAGTCGAAGACTATTGTCTTAAAGATCAAGGTTGGTACAGATGTCCAAAAATGACATTTGAGTTTGATACACAATTTGAAAAATCTCAAAATATTGAAGAGTTATTTAGAAAAATAGCAAAGGAAGAATCATGAGCCTGCATAGTGATATAGAGTCTTTAGTCTCTTCGCTCGGTCTTGAACTTTACGATACTACTGTTGTGAGTGAAAATGATGAGACAATCTACCGTGTTAGTGTAATATCTAAGACAATAGCAGACGGTAAAAGAACTGGAGTTAGCCTTGATGAGTGTGTAGAGCTTACGCATCTTATCTCTCCACTTCTTGATGTTACACCTCCCGTCTCAGGTGAGTATAGACTTGAAGTTGGAAGCCCAGGTATTGAGAGAAAACTCATTACAATAGACCACTTTAAAAAGTCGGTTGGTGAAAATATCTCTTTTGGGATGCAAAAAGATAAAATTAAAGGGCTTTTACAAAAAGTAGAGGGCTCAAAACTATTTGTTGTTGTTGATGATGAATTAATAGAGTTTGAATTTAACGACATAAAAAAAGCTAGAACCTATTTCGAGTGGTAATTAGTAGGATAATATTGTGCTAATAGATGATGATTTTTTTATCTCTCTAGCCATAAAAGAGGCTTGGAAATACCAAGGCTTAACATATCCAAATCCAGCTGTCGGTTGTGTTGCTGTTGGAGCAAACAGAGAACTTTTAGCTATAGAGGCTCATAAATGTGCTGGAATGCCTCATGCAGAAGTTTTAGCTCTGCAATCTGCTTATTTCAAACTTACAAACGACTCTAAAATCTTAGAACTTGTAGAGTCTAGTGAGATTCACAACTATCTACTTCTTCACCACAATCACTGCTTAAAAAATATCTCACTATATACAACTCTTGAGCCATGCTCACATATTGGCAAAACTCCATCTTGCGCTTCACTAATCTGCTCTCTTGGCATCAGGCAAGTCTTTGTAGGTGTAAGAGATTCAAATATTATTGCATCTGATGGAGCTTCTATGATGAGAGATAGTGCAGTTGATGTGAAATACACTTCTCTACAAAGAGAAGCAGAGGATTTAATCCTGCCATTTAAGAGGTTTAATGAAGGACAGTTTATCTTTTTTAAATGGGCGCAAAGATTAAATGCAACTACAGATGCTGGTACTATTAGCTCACAAAGCTCAAGACGAAAAGTTCATGCTATGAGAGATGTTTGCGACTTGCTTATCATCGGTGGTAACACTGTAAGAGAGGATAGACCAACCCTAGATGCAAGGCTTGTAGATGGAAAGGCACCAGATGTTTTGATATTCTCAAGAGGTGTTGAGTTTGATAAAAACATACCACTATTTAGCGTGCCATCACGAGAAGTTTATATAGAAGATAGTTTTGACAAAATTAAAAACTATAAAAATATTATGATAGAGGGTAGTTATAATATGTTTGAACTTACTAAAGATATAGTTGATCTGCATCTATGTTTTTTAGCGCCTACTATGGGTGGTAAAAGTGGATTTGAAGATGCAGAGGCTAGCTTTGAGATTTTATATACAAACCAAGAAGACAAAGATATAATGCTGTGGATGAAAAGGGAAATTTAATATGCAAAATGAACAAAAACAAGAAAAACAAGAAAAAATAGTCTCGATGTTTGATAATATCGCACCAACATATGACACAGCAAATCGTGTTATGAGTATGGGTGTAGATAAGAGTTGGAGACGTAAGGCTTGTGATTTGGCTTATGAGTTTTATGCAAAAGACTCCATAGATAGAATAGTTGATGTAGCTTGTGGAACTGGGGATATGATGAACTTTTGGAAGAGTCGTTCTGAAGTTGCGGGTATTGCAGTTGGCGAGATTGTTGGAGTTGACCCATCTCGCGGGATGGTTGATGTTGCGAGAAAAAAATTTCCAAAGTTTAACTATCATATCTCAAAAGCTACAGAGATTCCTCTCCAAGATGCTAGTTCTGACTTTTTGAGTATCACTTATGGCATCAGAAATGTTGTACAAAGAAAAGAGGCTCTTGTTGAATTTAACAGAGTTTTAAAAGATGATGGCCTTGTGATAATTTTAGAGTTTATGAAAAATGAAAACCCATCACTGCTAGGGAAAATAAGAGATTTTTATATGAATAAAATACTACCAAAAGTAGGCGGATTTATCTCTAAAAATCTAGAGGCTTATGAGTACTTGCCAAACTCCATAGGGGATTTCTCTACAGTAGAGAATATGCAAAATGAACTAATAGATGCTGGATTTGAGATACTCTATACAAAGAGTTTTTCTATGGATATCTCAACACTAATCATTGCGAGAAAGATTAAAGCTTAAAGTGATGAATATACTCTCAGTCTCAAACTTAAATGAGCAGATCAAGACTCTTTTAGAGACTAGTTTTAGTCATGTCATAGTCGAGGGAGAGCTCTCTCGCATCACGCATCATAACTCTGGGCATATCTACTTTAGCATCAAAGACAAAGACTCTACCATCAGCGCTGTGATGTTTAAAGGAAATGCCTCAAAGTTAAAATTTCGCCTTGAAGAGGGGATGAAAGTTGTCATAAATGCAGCTTTGACTCTTTATAAACCTCGTGGAGCATATCAGTTAAACTGTTTTAATATAGAGCCATCAGGTCAAGGTGCATTAGCACTTGCTTATGAGCAGTTAAAGCAAAAGTTAGCATCTAAGGGTTATTTTGAGTCAAGTATAAAAAAACAACTTCCAAAATTTCCTAAAAAAATAGCCTTTATAACTTCAGCAACGGGTGCAGCCCTGCAAGATATGTTAAGAGTTGCAAACACAAGATATAGAGTCCTAGATATAGATATTTATGACGTTTTAGTTCAAGGTGAGAGTGCCGCTTCAACAATTGCAAATGCTATAAATGTAGCCGATAAAAATGAGTATGATTTTATAATAGTTGGCCGTGGCGGTGGAAGCATAGAAGATTTGTGGGCTTTTAATGAAGAGATAGTAGCAGATGCCATCTTCGCTGCTTCTACACCTATAGTCTCTGCAGTTGGGCATGAGATTGACTGGGTAATAAGTGACTTTGTAAGTGATCTAAGGGCTCCAACTCCTAGTGCTGCTATGGAGATGACTCTGCCAGATACAAACGAGCTTTATCAAACACTAGACTCTCTCTCTTTGCAACACACTCAGTTTATAATGCAAAGGATACAAAACTTAAAACAAGAACTTCTGCATCTTGGCAAGCTCTATAGTGCACACTCAGTAGATAAAAAACTGCTTCAAAAGATAGAAGAAGTTAAGATGCTAAGAGAGTCATTTACAAGTGCCATAAACCAGAGAGTAAGTGTTGCTCAAAGTCAAGTTCAAAATCTTCAAAAGATGCTAGAATCAAATCATCCAAAATACAAAAATAAAAAAGGCTTTGCACAGATATCTTACAAATCCAAGCCTATAGATATAAATGAGCTTGAAGTTGGAGATGAGTTTTTAGCACAGACTCACGAGATAAGCATAAGTGCCAAAGTTATAAAAAAGGAAAAGATTATATGAAGTATCCAGATTTTTTTAATAGCATTGAGACTATAAAAGTAAAAGACCAACTCTCAGCAGTTCTAGGCGCTTTTGATAGAGGCCAATATGAATTTTGCTATCTTGACGTTGTAAAGGCAGCAGGGCATAGTTGTCCTACAGTTGCAGGGGCATATCTTGTGACAAAAGAGGCTCTAAAAGCTCTTTATAAAGATGAATTAGCTGTGCGTGGAGAGATAAAAGTAGAGTTTAAAGAGGCTCTTGAAGATGGTGTCGCTGGCGTTATTAGCAATGTTATCTCACAAATTACAGGTGCTACAGATGTTAGTGGTTTTAAAGGTTTAGCTGGTAAATTTGCAAGACACTCTTTGATGGATTTTAACTCTAAGATAGACTCATCAGCTCGCTTTACAAGAGTAGATAGCGGTAAATGTGTAGATGTTTACTACGACCCATCTTCCATTGCACCAGATGCTAAGATGCAAGGACTTATGCAAAAGATGATGAGCGGGCAAGCCGAGCCACAAGAGATAAAAGAGTTTGGTGAGCTTTGGCAAGATAGAGTAAAGAGGATTTTTGAAAATACTAGTAGTGTTATAAGGGTTGTAGAGGTTTAGAATCTTTTATTTTACTTTTTATTTGTAAAAGTAAGAAGGCTTCACTGAAAACAGAAGCTGTAAACTTTAGTAACTTTCATGAAAACTTTACTATCTTACTTTTTTAAAAAAGTAAGCAAAAAGCATGTCACAAGTTGGATTTCTTCACGCTTTTTTTCGGTCACTGCGTCTAAAAATGCAAAACTCGGC
>JAVEST010000075.1:0-9702 GCA_034006465.1 Sulfurimonas sp.
ACACTTATAGAATAATCGCCATAAATGCCTAAGATTACACTGTTTCCTTCTCCACTTATAGCAGCACCCTCAGCCTGACTAGCCTCTAGAATAAATGTTGCATTCTCTTGTACAACTATAGATGTATTAAGAAGAGCATGTCCTATATCCAACTTAACCTCTCCACTTGCAATGGAAATAATACGCCCAACACCAGCATTGCCTATCATGCTTGGATATAAAAGAAACGGTTCGCCCGATATACTTCCAGCAATATCTGCCATCAAAATTGCAGGGTTGATATAAGATATGTTTGGATATGGGGTTGAAAAAGAACCGAAGTTAACAATTCCGCTACCTGTAATATACATATCATCTAATGTTGTGGCATCTGCATTGAGTGTGATAAAATCTACTGCGATACTTGAAACACTAGAAGCCAATACACTTACAGCGTCGCCTCTTGTTGGGGTAAATACATAGGTTTCATTTTGCTCATCAATGCTCAAAGAAACATCGCCGTTAGAGTTACCTATTGTATAATGCCCATTCCCCCCATCTGTTAGAGCAAAAGTAGTAGTAGTTTCTGCCTTCTCACTTATATAGTTATTTACTTTAGATTTAAAAAGTACATCTTTACTGTTTGGTTGAACAATTGGCATCTTATTCTCCTTGTATCTAGTGTGGTGTTTGCGTTGTGCTTACTTGGTATACGCCCTCAGCGACTGGTTCATACTCTGGTGTCATAATGCTAAAACTTCCTGCTGCTTCTTTACCCTCTGCTCCATAAAAAGTACCGTTTGCCGTTGAGTGAGATGGATGTGAGGCAAAGCTGCTTCCAGAGATATACATCTGTGGAACTTGAGGTAGCCCAGAAAGCGTTAAACTAGCCGTATCCGCCCCAAAATCAACATTTAATGTTGCTGTTCCTGTCGACTTTCCTGCTATAGCACTATCTGAAAATAAAAGAGCCTTATAGCTTCCACTATACACGGCAAAAGAATTGCTAGAACGATAACCATCAATAACAGCAGAAGGTGTCACACTCTCACCACCAACCCACAAACCTGTGTACTTAGCACTAGATGCCACGCCTGACTCTTTATAGTCAAACTTCGCATTCCACTCACCCCATGACATTAAGTCACTGTCTGAGAGGTCATCATTTGTTACACTAAATGAGCTTGATGCTATGGCAATATTTGTAATGTTTGCATTTGAACTTGATATGCTGGCAAACTCGCCACTAAATGCTCCACTAGAGATAGTTCCTGTAAGCGAAGATGCTGGCTTAAAAGTCCAAGTGTTGTCATCAAAATCACTTATCTTTATATATGTACCAGTTGTATCAAACACTGAAGTGCTAAGCGCTTTTAAACTTACTTCAGATGATACAGCAGGTAAGTTATAAAAAAATTGTGAATAGCCCTCGTTATCATTTCTATATGCTACTGTTTTACCAC
This sequence comes from Sulfurimonas sp., assembly GCA_034006465.1. Classification (GTDB taxonomy): domain Bacteria; phylum Campylobacterota; class Campylobacteria; order Campylobacterales; family Sulfurimonadaceae; genus Sulfurimonas. The sequence goes on from JAVEST010000075.1 coordinate 1,443, forward strand.
TTGCAGTAAAAGATAGTGTTGGAACTGGCGTTGGGTCGGGAATTGGGTCAGGTGTTGGAGTTGGGTCAGGGACTGGCGTTGGATCAGGTGTTGGGTCTGGAACTGGTGTTGGTTCAGGTGTTGGGTCTGGAGTTGGGTCTGGTTCAGGTGTTGGGTCTGGAGTTGGGTCAGGCGTCGGAACTGGATCTGATGTTGGATCTGGTTTGGCATCTTGAGCAACGTCCATGGAACTTGCTTGTGCATTTGTAGTTGCTTGCGATGATATATCTGCAATAGCTATCTCAACATTGTCAACAACTATTGTTTGTGTTGTGATGCCCTCAGAACCTTCTAAAGAGTTTGAATCGTCTTGTGTTTGCTGAGAGGAATTCGACGATGTATCTTGTGATGAGTCTGAGTTCTCTTGTGTATCGTCTGAAGTTTCCTCTGATGAGTTAGAACCCTCTTCTTGTGTATCATCTGAACTACTAAAACTCTCTTCTAGTGCATTCTCAAGCTCTGCGGGAGTAAACTTTATTGGTTGACTCATAACACCGCCCTGCGAGACTGAGATATAAAAACCTTGTGTAACTGTGGAGTCTTGTTCTGGTGAACTTACACTAATAGCTCCAAGAGTACAGTAGATATTGCTACTCCCATCTTGGTTTGCTACAACTGTAAAGTTTGTTCCACGAATACCTATCGTTGCCGTTTTCGTTTTAACTTTAAAGTTCTCAGGAGCCATTTTTCCTATCTTTCCTGTGATAGTTCGCATGGCACCACTAAAGAGTCCAAACTGTGCAGAAGGAGCTTTACTCTCTTCGTAAAGATACTCGTTAATAGAAAAACTACTGTTGTTACCAACGGTAATAATAGTTTCATCATCAAAAATAATCTGAACCTGACCCTCTTTTGTGGTCGTCAAAGTATCCTTTTCTTCAAGTCCTGCTCCAAGCTTTGCTACGATCTCTGTTCCATCACGGCTGATAAGTGCTTTTCCCTTAAGCGCTGTAATAGTCCCTACACTCTTTGCAAAGGCAAGCGAACTCATAAGCATTAAAACTATTGCTATATTTTTCAATATTTTCATGATACTCATCCTAAAAAGTTTTTACAACGCCAGCTGAGAGCGTATATTTTTCATAGCTAAATACATCTTGGTTGGAGTCAACCCTATCATATCGAGCATTAAACCTTAAGAGCAAATCCTCAAACATTCTAACACTAAGTCCCACACCTACACTTTTGGCGAGGTCATCCCTTTTTGAGTTAAAAAGTCCACTATAATCATTATACTCTCTCTTTCTTATTTGAGAATATAGTTCTGCACCATAAGTAGGAGTAATCTGATTAGCATAAGCTACATCGAATTTATACTCTTCATAATCTACATCCACCCTTGTACCACGCTTTTTCTTCTCTTTTACTCCAGTAATATTTGCTTGAATATATGAGCGTGGAGTCAAGATGCTTTGTAGTCCATAAGATATCTCATAGTGATTCGCATTAAGATCTTTTTGGCTCTCTTGTTTAAACTCTTTTACTTGGTACCTAAAGTGGGTCAAACTTCTTAGAGTTTGAGAGTGTTCATACTCAAAACTTGGCATAAGAGAGAGTGTTTGCAGATAACTTTTATCACCAAGTGTCATAGCATCTACTCCACCTGCCATTTCAAATGTGTATTTTGTGTATTTATAAAGCAAGCTTGGCATATAAGAGAAGTAGTTTATATCGTATTCATCCCTTTGGAAGTGTCTCTTGATGTAAACAAAGGCTCTGTTTTTAAGAGCAAAACCATTTGCTTCTCCTATATCATATATGTTAGTAATCCCAACAGAGGTCTCAACTGCACCATCAGACTTCTCTTTTGCAGTTGCATACCTTGTTATACCTATATTGTAAGTGTCATCTATGGGCGCATAGTTTACGTTTGAATCATATATAGTGTTTATGTTTAGCGTGACATAGGTAAATGATTTTTGTTGCTCTTTTATCATTCGAGAGAGGTATATCTCTATATTTTCGCGAACATTTTGTGGAATAAGAGGATTTGAGAGAACCTCTTTAAAACTAAGCTCCGCATTTTCATACATCTTTAGCATATAAAAAGTTCTTGCCTTTTCAAGCTTATTTCTAAGATTGGCAGGATCTAGCATCTCAACTCTTTCAAAAGCTGCAAGTGCTATATTGTAGTTTCCAATCTCATATGCAGAGACACCAAGCATAAAGTTCAAGTTTGCATCTGATAGGTTTGTTATATAGAGTTTTGAAAAGAGAGCGTATGAAGTTTTAAAATCTTTCGCTTTGTAAGCATCTGTAGCTTGAATATATATCTCTTTTTGCTCTACGGCTAAAAGATGCAGAGGAATAGTTAATAGTATGATAATAAGCATTTTTTTCATGTTTTTTCTCTAAAATATAAAATTTTGATTCTTAGTTAAATGCTCTGAACAATTATTAAGTTTGATCCCAAATCAAGTTCAGGATGACGCATCCCCGTTATTTTTATGGTAATGTATGCCTCGTCATTCCGTTCTTATCACGAAATCTAGTTTATAGATCATTTTACACATTCAATTAATACCTCATAATAACCATTAAACACTTAAAAATCAAAATTTGTGCTCTGCTATTAAAAAACCTCTTACCATTGTTTTAGTATAAAGATGTGACAATGTCAGAGCAAATTTTATTATAAAACTAAAGGTCGCTTATGAAACCAACAACAAAAGAGAGAAGTTTTCCTCATACAAACAAGAGAAAAACCCCTCCTAAAAAGAACAACATAGATAAAGTCCCCATAAATGAGGTCAAAGAGATGTTTATGGCTTGGTTTAAAAAGCGCAACAGTGTCGGTCAAATTATGACAAAACAAGATGTTGTTCAAAATATTTTAACGAAACTAAATGCCAAACAAAATGATGCTTTAAAAGACGCTATGGATGAGCTAATAAAAGAGCAATTAATAGAAGTCAAAGAAGATGGAGTAACATTAGTACTTACTCAATTGGGGTCACAATGCGTGTAGTCTGTCCCTCATGTTTGAGCGTAAACAATGTACCCTTTAAAGAGTCCTACAAAAAAGCAAATTGTGGAAAATGTAAAAATTCTCTACTTGACACAACTCCGTTAGATTTGACGCAAAGCACATTTGATGAAGTGATAGTAAACAGTGATTTGCCTGTTGTCGTTGACTTTTGGGCGCCTTGGTGTGGCCCTTGTAAGATGATGGGACCAAATTTTGAAAAAAGTGCAAAAAACTTTCCTCTTAAAGCAGTGTTTGCAAAGGTAAATACTGAGAGTGAACAATCTTTGGGTGCAAGATTTGGCATAAGAAGTATCCCAACTCTTATAATTTTTAAAGATGCTAAAGAGGTTCATAGAACTTCAGGCGCACTTGATGAAGCTAGTTTAAACAGCCTTGTGTCAAGATTTATTTAGTTAGGGCTGGGATTGATTACAAAAGTAAAAAAGTATGCCACTACAAACACTCTTGTTCTTCTAGGCATTGTTTTTGGTGTTTTGTTTGGTGTTTTTTTCCCAGAGATAGCTTTAGGACAAAAAGTAATTGGTACTATGTTTATCTCTTTTTTAAAGATGCTAGTTGTTCCTCTTGTATTTGCTAGTATTTATGTAGCTATTTTAGGGCTAGGCTCACTAGAGCATCTAAAGAACATTGGACTTAAAACCATTGGTCTTTATCTCTTAACAACTGCACTAGCAACTCTCTTAGCCATCATCGCTATGAATATTTTTAACATCGGTGAACAGGTCAGTAGGGAAGGACTTGAGTTTGCAGAAGTTGCGAGCATCACCCCTTTTTCACTTGAGAGTATGATTTTAAGCTTTATCCCGACAAATATATTTAGCTCTCTTAGTAACGCCTCCATGATGCAAATTATTGTTTTTGCCACTCTTTTTGGTGTAGCTTCGCTCTATTTAAAACCTACTGAAAAAGAGCATATGATTAGGTTTTTTAAAGCCGTCTCAGATGCTATGCTAAAGATGGCGGAGTGGGTTATTTTTATGACTCCCATAGGTGTTTTTAGTCTTATCTCTTATGTTATCGCTGATCAGGGAATAGATGTCGTTATCGGCCTGTGGAAGTACTTACTTGTGGTTGTTGGAGTTATAACTTTTCATGGAGTTGTGACTCTGCCTGCTGTTTTGGCATACTTTGGGAAGATAAACCCTTATCGTTATCTCGCAGATGTTAGAGAAGCCTCCATCATGGCATTTTCTACTGCATCTTCAGCAGCCACGCTTCCTGTCTCAATGCGAGTCTCAGAAGAGGTAGGCGGTGTTAGTAAAAAAACAGCCTCTTTTGTTCTTCCTCTTGGTGCTACTGTCTCTATGGACGGAACAGCGGCATATCTAAGCGTTGCGGTCTTATACATCGCAAATCTTGCAGGAGTTGAGCTTAGTTTTGCGGATCAGCTTCTATTGGGCATCACAGTTGTCTCTTTGAGTGTTGGAGTTGCGGCACTTCCTAGTGCTTCGATTGTTATGATGGTGGTGATTTTAAACAACTTAAATCTCCCCTTAGAGTACATCGCCCTCATCATAGCAGTAGATCGCATCTTAGATATGTGCAGAACATCTCTAAATGTAACCTCAGACCTTGTTGTAGCAAAGATAGTTGACCAACTTGAGAATAAATCTTTTTAAAATCAGCACTATTTACATATAATAACAAAACTTTTATCTAGGGATTTTTATGTCTTATCTGCAACCACATGAGTTTGTAACAAAAATGATAGACTCTGGGGAGTCTAAAGTCTATATGTCAACTAAAGACACTATCATCAGAGCTTTTATGGCAGGAGCTATACTTGGTCTCTCTGCCGCTTTTGCCATTGCAGTGGGCATCTCAACAGGCTCTGCTCTTGTTGGGGCTATGCTCTTTCCTGTTGGCTTTATCATGCTCTATCTTATGGGTTTTGATCTTCTTACTGGCGTCTTTGTTTTAGTTCCCCTTGCTCTTTTAGATAAAAGAGAGGGAGTGACTATAAACCAAGTTCTAAGAAACTGGGGACTTGTTTTTTTAGGTAACTTTGCAGGTGCACTTTTAGTTGCTTTTATGCTCTCTTTTGTTCTTACCTATGGCTACAAAATCGAGCCTGGTTTAGTTGGAGACAAGATAGCTTCTATTGGTGAAGCAAGAACTCTTGGCTATAAAGAACATGGGATCTCTGGATGGTTTACTATCTTTATGCGAGGGATGCTTTGTAACTGGATGGTCTCTATGGGCGTAGTAGGAGCCATGATATCGACAACCGTTAGCGGTAAAGCCATAGCTATGTGGATGCCAATCATGCTCTTCTTTTTTATGGGCTTTGAGCACTCTATAGTAAATATGTTTTTATTTCCTTTTTCCATGATTTTAGGTGGAGATTTTACAATCATGGACTATCTCATCTGGAATGAAATCCCAACCGTTCTTGGAAACTTAGTAGGCGGTTTAGCTTTTACTGGGCTTACTCTATACTCCACTCACATAAGAACTGGTGCAAAAAGAGATTTAAACAAAAGAGTTTAACTTTAACCAAGATGCTGGAAGTTGCTCAATACTTTGACCCTTTTGTGCCATAAAAACAATACTCGCAATCATAGCTCTAGCACTTGAGTCTCCACCTGCTTTTGCGTTAGCAATTAGCATCTCTTTAAGATTCTCGTGTCTGTATAACAGATGCACAACTCCCGCAAACCCACCATCTATATCACAACTTGGTCCAAACTCTCTGATGGCTTGTATAGTATCATCACTCTTTGAAGCAATACCGCTATCTACATACGCTTCTGTTTTTGCATCAAATTTATCTTTAAGAGCCAAGATAGACTCTTTTATATCTTTGCCATCTAAAACTTCAAGCAGTAAAGAGGCAAAAAACTTTGCTGTTTTTATAGCTTCATCTGAATTATGAGTACATTTTACAAAACTCTCTACATTTTGCAAAAATTCTTCCTTTGATTTTGAGACTAACAAAAGTGGAGCAATCCTTCCAACAATGGATAAATCAGTTGAAGATGCACCACTTGGAGAGATATTGTTTTTAATATTTTCTAAACTATCTCTAGTGGCTGCATCTACATACCCATCATAATTTTTCATCTTATCTGCCCAAAACTCTACATATGCATCTGCATTAAACTTATCTTTATCTTTTAAAAACTCATATAACCATAGAGTTTGATCCCCATAGTGGGTAAAATCTCCAGCCTTTTTACCCTTATGCCAAATAGCCTTTGCATCATTTAACTCATTCCAATCTATATCAAGATTTTCAAGCTCTTTTTCATCATAGACCCAATGAGAGCCTAAAGAGTAGGCATCAGCAACCAACGAAATCAGCACTAATTCCTTTACCTTTTTCTTATCAAACATTTTAACTCCTTGATTTTGTAAATTTTTCATTTTTAAGCTATATATATCTTATCATCTTTCTTAATTTTGTTCTCTACTGTTTTATACAACAATACAAACAATAATATAAACTAATTTAATATCTCTGCCTTAAAAATAAAATATTGATGTACAATAGTTTTATCTGCGATGATAAAACATTTCAGCTCTTTAAAACAAAGGAGTTTAACATGGAAAAAGGTTTAGGAATCCCCGTAAGAATTATCGGTCTTATCTTGATAGTCGTAGGGATTGGGTTTGCAGTGTGGGGATATCAACTATCCGGTTCTGTTGGTTCACAAGTGACGCAAGCTGTTACTGGTTCGGATACAGATAGAGTTATGACTTACTATATCATTGGTGCGGTGGGCTTCATTGTTGGCATCTTTCTTTTACGAAAAAGTTAAGATAAGTCTTTACAAAATTTAATCCTTTAGGAGTATCACTTATAAGGCTAACTAATAAAATGGAGAAATAAAATGCTCGAAACAATTGCAATAATCTTAGTCATTCTTTGGCTTTTAGGGCTTGTTAGCTCGTACACTTTGGGTGGATTTATCCATATTCTCTTAGTTATTGCACTCATAGTTATAGTGCTTCGTGTTATTCAAGGTAGACGTGTATAGAAGTCTATCTGTGAAACAGTACTATCCTAATGTTTGTCCTCTCATTTAAGGAGAAAAATATGAACATAATAGAAATATACACAGGTGAAATTGAAGTCGAGTTAAACCTTGTACATACAAAATTAGCTGAACTTAAAGCGAAGGTAAGGAGTTTGTCAGATACACAGCGCCTTAACTCCTTCGAAAATGTGCAAGAGTTAGAAGATATAGCTAACGACATGGTATCTAAGGTTAAAGAGTTGCAAAAGGACATGGAAGATTCTTGGAAGCAAATCCAAGATGATGTTCAAAGCTCTCACGACACTGTAGATGACGCTTTTGCAAGGTTAAACAGATCATTAGCCTAGATATAAAGGGTTTTAAAAACTCTATAAACAGCTATCTGATTTTACAAAAGAAGGACTAAAGATATGAAGACAAGAGACGTATATAAACAAAAAGCAGAAGCAGAGTTAGAGTTAGTAAAAGCAAATCTTGACGTGCTAAGAGCAAAAGCAAAAAGTGCTACTGCAGATATGAAAATCAGCTACTTAGAAGAGATAGACAATATAGAGCAAAATTATAGCACGATGCAATCAAAGCTTGATGAACTCGGTGAAGCTAGTGAAGGAGCATGGGAGCATCTCAAAAAAGACATCGAAAGTAGTTGGGACTCTCTTCGTGCCTATGCAAAAAAATAGTTTGATTAGCTCAGCGAAAGGATTTCAAATGAAAAAAAGTTTTATATTTATAATATCTCTGTTCATAGTAGTTGCAGTTAGCGGTTGTGGTGACACAGCAAAAGGCATAAAAAAAGATACAAAAGACAATGCTGACTGGGGCAAAGAAAAGGTCAATGAAGGGGCTAAGTACATAGAGAAAAAAACCGACTAACTTTGTCTAAAACCCTACTCATGCCTAAGAGCATCGATAGGGTTTAATCTTGCCGCTTTTCTCGCTGGGAAGTATCCAAAAACAACTCCCACAATTGTTGAGAAGAAAAAAGCTACTAAAATTATAGGTATATTAAAAATAAGTGGCAATTCAAAAAAGAGTGCGACTCCGATTCCTGCACTTACTCCAACAAAAATCCCTAAAATTCCTCCAATAGATGCTAGAACTATAGACTCAACTAAAAACTGCAGCAGTACCTCTCTCTCAAGCGCCCCAACTGCAAGTCTTATGCCTATCTCTCGCGTTCTCTCTGTAACAGAGACTAGCATAATGTTCATGATGCCAATACCCCCAACCAAAAGACTAATGGCAGCTACAG
>JAVEST010000076.1:0-9698 GCA_034006465.1 Sulfurimonas sp.
TCTAAACAATCTTTACAAGTGGCAATATCACTAGAGACTTGTGCTGTTTTTGAGTTTGAGGGGTTTTGTGAGCTTTGGAGTATTTTAAAACTTGTCTCTTCTTGAAGGTTTATCTCTTTTTTACTTATAGCATCAACTCTAGCTAGTGGAGGAAGATTTTGGCTAAGAGATTTTTCAAAGTTGTCTATGTTTAGCTTTGCTCCTTGCGCTTGGATTTCTACTCCACTTTCGCTATTTTTAACAAAACCGACAAGGTCAAATTTTAGTGCCATTTTATAGACAAAAGGGCGAAACCCAACACCCTGAACCTGCCCTTTTATACTATAACTGACTCTCATTAAAGTAGCTCATTTGTACCATACAAAATATTTCTACCATCAACTGGCAACTCTTTGTTAAAGTATAAATTATGATTTGCTGAGACTTCTTTTGCTAGTTTGCTAAAGAGACTTCTGTTTTGTAGTAATGAACCAGCTACAACTACAGCATCACTCTTCATCTCATCTTTTATCTCATCTGCAAGAGATGATAAAAACTCTACAAAACTCTCTACAACTCCATAACTAAGTGTCAAATCATCAATCTTTGCAAGTTTAAAACTCATCGCAGTTCTTATACACATTAGTGGATCTAAGTAAACTTTTGAGTCAACTCTTTTTACCTTATAATCTATTCTAGGACCTTTTGTACCTAAAAAAAGAGTTGAGTTCTCTTCTATAACTTTTGCCGCCTCAGAGAGTTTTTTCTCCTTGGTAAGACCCACAACAATAGCTACTATTCCCCATAGTTTATAAATATTAAAATCTTCGTTTTGAAAAACTATGCTCGATATCTCTTTAAAATGTTCAGAGTTGCTATTTTTAAAGTTCTCTACTAACCTTTTACCACTCTCATCTGAAGCGATTATCGCACTAAACACATCTTTAACTGAGTCAAATTTAAACGCAAATGAGAGATACTCAATCATCCCAAACTTTTTAGAGTAGACTAAAATGTTGTTATGGTAATCTTTACTTATGTTTATACCGACTACAGTCTTCTCTTGTAGATTATGTTCTTTTACTACCGAGAAAAAAGCACCTATGTAAGGAATTAAAGCTTTTGAATCTTGTAAATTTTCATAAGGCAAGCCCTTTTGACCGCTTATAATCGCCAAATGGTTGTCACCGACTACTATCTCTATTGGCTCTTGCTCTTTTGCTCCTTTGACTAGTTCAAATTGCTTGATACTATCTATATCTTCTTTTGTTATGAAAACTAGATTGATTCCAAGCTTATTTAGCTCACAAAGAAGTAGATGCAAGAGCAGATCATCAGGCATTTTAAAGCGAATAAGCTCTTCTGTTACATCTTCATAATCCATCTTAAACTTAACATTAGTTTTGAGCTTTATAAGTGGTTTCTCTATAGCTCCAAGAGCTGCTATTTCACTGTTTGTTGCGTTAGTATATTGTGCGATAGTTCCTAGATCATAACTAATGATGTCAAAGTTTTTACTCTTGCACTTTTTGCCTATTTTGCCAATAGAGAATTTTCCATAAAATGTGTTTATGCCAACACTCAAGCCCTCGCTGATATCTTTTGCGATTTGTGTTAACTCTTCTTTATAACTACGTGATTGGCCATCTACATCATAACCACAAACTTCACATTCATGAAAAATGTTGTAGTAATTTTCACCTCTCTCATCCATAACCTCAGCCAAACACTTTGGGCAAAACGGCATTGAGAGTTTTAGCTCTCTTACTAAAACTAGACCCTCTTCTTCTGGCATCTCATCTACAACTCTTGCATCTGTTGCATATAAAAATATAGAGTGAGGAAGTTCTTGTGAGAGCTTTTGTGCAAAGGCTTCTAACTCATCATCACTACCCTCTACATATAAAAAAAACTTCTCTTTATCTCTTAGCATCTTAGACTCTAGTGCAAAATCTTGTAGAGTCCTTATGATTATCTTCTCATAGATTAAAGATGATGAGAGATAATTAAAAGAAAATTCTAGTATCATAAACTAACCTTTAAGTATGTATATTGTGAAGCCTCTTGCAGAGTTATCTCCTTTTTTTTAGAAATCTTTATTCCAAAATCTTCTATATATTTTAAAATGACTCTCTCCATGGTCACAGCTGCCCTTAGAACCTCATCTGTCATAGTAAATGTAGAGTTTTCCCCTATAACAAAAGGGATGACTCCTACTATTTTCGTAGGAGGCAGATCTCCCATCATCTCTATCATTTGCAGAGTTTGGAGCATCTCAACTTCATGTGCACTTCCATTCCATGTTATAAAATCAGGTACATCACTAAAGTCAAAACTATAAACTTCACCAATACTAGCACCATCAACATTCACACAGTCTATAAGTAAAACAGCCTCATACTCAGTAATAATAGGTATCAGCCTTTGAGCTAGCGTTCCACCATCGAGAACATCAACTTCATGCTCGCTTGAACTAAACTCATACTTCTCATCAAGATAGTTTGCTAAATGAGCTCCAATACCCTCATCGCCAAAGAGGACATTGCCTATACCTAAGATTAAAATCTTCAAAAAGAATCCTTTTTAAACTAATGTTTTCTTTTCCATCTATATCCACTAAATATAGAATCAACTGTGCCCTCTTTGCCATAAACAGCATTAAATACTACCATATAAATATGCCCGACTATAAAGATGATAACTCCCCACATAAGCACATGATGCAACTCTCTAATAAATGCCATACCGCCAGACATAGCTTCAAGGTATCTCATGCTACCATAAAGTAATCCGCCTAGTCCATTATGATAATTATGAACATATAGTATTAGCCCAGTTATAATAAGCCCTGTTATAGCGATATAAAATATGAAGTAAGCCACTAGCTGTACAACATTGTATGCACCACTTAGATTAGGATGCTTTGATATAAAGAGATAATAACCTACTTGACTTACCCAGTTTTTCACACTAAAGAGATCTTTAAAAGAGTTGATTTCCATTCTATTCTTTTTTGAAAAAAAGAAGTAGTATGTCTTTCCTATAAACATTGAAATCATAACAAATCCAAATATCTGATGCACGGCTCTAAACTCTGCATTTACAAAATTTGTAGGCTCGGCGTTTACAGCGGGTATGACAAATGGAACTGAGATATAAAACCCAGTTACAAGTAAAACCACTATACTAAGCACTCTAATCCAGTGATGCCATCTGTAAAACGGAGTAAATTCAAGCTCCATTTTGATGTTCTCATCTACGCCTTTTTCTTTTATTTGAGTATTATCCATAATAATTCCTTTAAATACTACATTCGCCATAAAGCGGGTCAACTTTATACTCGCTAAGTTTATTGCCTTTTGTATCCATAACATGAACTGCACACGCTATACAAGGGTCATAAGAGTGGATAATTCTAATTATCTCTAATGGCTGCGTTAAATCCTCGATCTTTAAACCAACTAAATCAGCTTCATAAGGTCCTTTTACACCTTTTGAGTCCATCGGTCCTGCATTCCATGTAGAAGGAACTACGGTTTGGTAATTTTCAACAACACCATTTTTGATTCTAATCCAGTGACTTAGCATCCCACGAGGAACATCTCCCATTCCTCTACCTTTATACTCTTTGTTTTTATCAATCGTGTATGTAGCACAAGTCTCTTGATCAACTTTAAGATTTTCTATAAGGTTATTAAACGCAACTAGTGCATTATCAGCTATAAGTTTAGTTTGAAGCATTCTTCCAGCTGTTCTTCCTAGTGTTGAAAACAGAGCACTAGCAGGCAAACCAGTCTGAGCTAAAAACCCATTTACAACTTTTTCTATTCTTTTGTTACCTCGTGCATAACCAACTAACATACAAGCAAGTGGTCCAACTTCCATAGGTTCATTATCATATCTAGGAGATTTTATCCAGCTGTATTTCTCTTTTTCATTAATATTTTTCGAAGCTACCATTTTGCCATCAGGCCCAACACTCTGCCCATCTACAAAGCCTGTGTATTTTGGATTGTTTGTTCCATCATAAGGGTGTTGTGGCTCATTATCTTTATACCACGCGTGTGTAGCTTCTTCTGTTATTTTATCTTCATCTATATCAAAAACACGGCTTAGATCTCCATCTTTAATGATGCCACTCTCAAAGAGGTACTCATCTCGCCCTATAATAAATGATTTATTTGATAAAAAGTTTTTAACTCCCATTGGCTTCATAACTGATGGCTCTGTTTTGTACATCTGGGCCGCCATAACAATATCTGCATAGTAAGCATTGTTTACAAACTCGGCAATATTTTGAAACTTAACAAGATACTCACCCATTCTAGCTGGATTTAAAAGGTCCATAACACAAGTAACACCACCAACAGCCAAACTCTGTGGATGTGGATTTTTACCACCAAATATAGCCATCATCTGTGCTACAGTTCTTTGAATCTCTAGTGCTTTTAAGTAGTGAGAGAGTGCTATAAGGTTTTGCTCAGGAGAGAGTCTAAAAGTTTTATGTCCCCAGTAAGCATTTGCAAAAGGTCCTAATCCTTGAGGATTTTTAGCAAACTTTGCTATTTTTTCTTTTACTTTTTTAAGCTCATTTTCACCAGTTCCTATCGGATTGTCGGTATACTCAAATGCCAACTTGCTAGCCTTTGCCTCATCAGCTGAGAGTGCTGAGACGATGTCAACCCAGTCAACACCATGAAGATGATAGAAGTGAACAACATGGTCATGCATAAACAAAGCAGCAAGCATAAGTGTTCTAACAAGCTCTGCGTTGTATGGCACTTTAATACCTAGTGCATCTTCTACTGCCTCAGTACTTACAAGATAGTGTGAGTATGTACAAACACCACAAATTCTCTGCATAAGTAGTGGTATATTTCTAGGGTCTCTTCCTTTAGCAATTACTTCTAAGCCTCTCCATAGAGTTGAAGAGACAAAGGCATCTTGGACTACTCCGTCATCGCCAACTATTACTTCAGCTCTTAAGTGTCCCTCTATTCTTGTTATTGGATCTACTATTACTCTTTTTGACATATCTATTCTCCTCTATTCTTTTGGTTTTTTTACTAATGATATTGCAGCGTGTGCGGCTATACCTACAGCTGTAACAGTTAAAATACCTACACCAATCTTATCTGCCGTCGCATCAGCACCAAGTCCGCCAAATACTGTTTGATAGAGTCTATCTCCAAGCGGTTCATGTACGATTCCCATTTTGTCCCAAAAGTCAGGTTCACTGCATCCCATACAGCCGTGTCCTGCTTGAACTGGCCAAGATGTACCTTGATTGAACTTCTGAGTTGGACAGTTATTAAATGTATATGGCCCTTTACAGCCTACTTTATATAAACAGTATCCATTTTTAGCACCCTCATCTCCAAAATGCTCAACAAACTCACCAGCATCAAATCTTCCTCTTCTCTCACACATATCGTGAACTCTGCGTCCATAAGCCCATTTTGGCCTATTGTAAGCATCTAGTGCAGGAAGAGTTCCATATAGTATGAAATGCAGAAGTGTTCCAACGATATTGCTCTCACTAGGAGGACAGCCTGGAACATTGATAACATTTTTGCTTGTAACTTTACTGAGTGATGTTGCATTTGTAGGGTTAGGATATGCTGCTTGAACACCTCCAAAAGATGAACATGAACCTATAGCAAAAATAGCAGCAGCATTCTCACTAGCCTCTACTGCACTCTCTTGTCCTGTTTTTCCCTCTGCACCGATAGTTAAAAAGTAGTCGCTATCTCCATGAGGAATACCACCCTCAACCATCAAGATATATCTACCCTTGTATTTCTCCATAGCATTATGAAGATTTTGCTCAGCTTGCCAACCAGATGCTGACATTAAAGTCTCGTGATATTCCAATGATATATAATCAAATATCAGAGAGTCTATAGTAGGAGATGCTGATCTTAGTAGTGATTCACTACATCCTGTACACTCCGCCATATGTAACCAAATAATAGGAAGCCTATCAGCCACCTCTGCTGCCTTTGCTATAAGAGGAGTAAAACTTGAAGGTAGCATTAGCATAGATGTCATAGCCCCTGCCCAAGTCATAAACTCTCTTCTTGAAAAACCTTTTTCTTCAATCATCTTAGTTACTGATACTTTATCATCAAGTTTTGGCAAGTTTGACAACTCATCCAACCTTGAAGATAACCTATCAAACAAGTTACTATTTTCCATGAAACACTCCCTAAGTTATTTTAGTTATACCCACTAAATGAATAATCATTCAGTAATGGTATACAAAAAAAACTTAATCTAAAATTAATAAGGCATGCATAACTATTTATTATGTAGTTTTGTAGATTTTAGTCTAAAATATATAATTTTTTATTATTAATGTGTTGTGCAGACGGAGCAAACATCAAATGATTTAAAAACAAGTTCTGCCGTTTTAGTATCACTTAGACCAACCATGGCTTTTTGCGAAACTCCAGGGTTTTCCCTTGTTCCACCACTCAAATTCCACTGTGTTGGGGTAATAATCTCATAGTTTTTTATGATGCCCTCTTCTATCTCAACTTTATGTATCAGTGTTCCTCGTGCTGCTTCAACAGCAGAGTAGCCGCTAGAGTTAAGTTTTGAGATATCAAGTTGTGGCTCGATATATGAAGGCTCTGCTAGGTCTAGATTTGATATCAGCTTTTGTGAGTAACTTAAAAGTTCTGTTATCTCATAAACTCTTGCTAGAATTCTACTATAGAGGCTATCGCCATACTTTTTATGAGCATCTACTATAAGCGCCTTTTTATTTATCATAGCGCGAGCAAGTGGCCCTACTTCATAGTATCTGCCTTTGTAGCTTACATTTTTTGCAAATGAGGATGGCATCTGGGACTCTTTTACATCTTTTAGTGAGATGCTATGACTCACATTTCTCTTTAGTGATTTACCTTTTTTAAAAAAGCTATTTTCTCCAAACGCTATAAATCTATCGTAGCTCTTTGCATGACTAAGCATATCTGCTTTTTTTATCTCTCTTAAAATATCTGGCAAATCTCCATAAAATGACAAAAGTTCATCTGCATCTTTAGATGCTAGTAGTGTTTTGCTATCTACTTTTACTAAGTTTTCTTCTACAAACTTAAGCGTTTGAGATATATAACTCTCTATTTTTATAATATCCATTTGAGTGATTTCACAAACTACTCCACCAACAACTGCATAAGAAGTGTGTGGATACTGCCCACCAAAAACGGCAATAGCTTTACCCATAAGTTGCGATGGATATGTTGCTTTTAAGATCTGTTGTTTTTGTCCAAAAAATGGCAACATTGTGAGATAAAACCACTTAAAATGGTTTTGAATAAGCTCAAAATTCAGAGTTAACTCTCTCATAATCTTTGCTTTGTTTGAGAGCTGTAGATCTTCATAACAACTCTCTAATGCTTGGACTGTAGCTATAAGGTGTGCATGACCACAGATGCCGCAAACTCGTGGATTTATCACAAGTGCATCAAAAGCTTTTTTGCCTTTTAAAATATTTTCAATATTTCTCGTTGACATAAACTCAACATCCACAAAGTCAATCTTGCCATCTTTAAAATTAAAGTTTAGCTTTGCTTCGCCCTCTATTTTTTCTATTAACTTAATCATCAAACAACTTCTTTTCTAATCTCTGTATTTTAAACGCTTTTGTGATTCCAGCAAGTGTGAGATAGACTCTTTTGTTAACACCAACAGGCAGATGCTCAGGGATAGCCATATTTTTTTTCGTACTAAATAGATTTTGCCTTGGAAAACTAGGTTCGGTACATCCCATACAAGGAACTCCAGCTCTAGTTTTTGAGTTTACCTCATTCCAAAGTATTTTATTGCAGCTTCCATGTGTAAAAGGTGCTTGGCAGCCATGCTCGTAAAACATACAACCCTCAAGCTCTCCAAAATTATGGTTATCTACTTTGTACTCAAAGTATTCATTTCTTGTGCAACCATTATGAACAGTATAAGCATAAAACTCTTTTGGTCGCAAATATTTGTCAAGTTTTAAAGTGACACTTTTTTTTATTGAGTAGAGGGTATTTACTAAAACTTCTGGATGAATGGGACAACCAGATATTGAGATCGTTTTATCCAACAAGTGTTTAAAATTTTCTATCTGCTTTTCTTGGTCAAAATGCATTCCTGAAGTGTTTTCATACCCACTCTCTCTAAAGATGCCACCAAAAGTTGCACAGGTACCAACTGTAACTATTTTTTGAACTATCTTGGAGTATTTTTCTATTATCTGTACTACTGATACATCCGCTCTTTTATACTCCTTTGATATAGCGCCCTCTATAAGTAGGATATCGCAGGCTATCTCTTTTGAGACAATATCTTGTAGTAGATATTTAGAGTCTATTACAGGGTGGTATATAAATTCAAAATCCTCTAAGAACTGCTCCATATATGGATAGTTTAAAAATGAGTGGGTATTGCCGTTGCATGAGATTGCACTAAGCCATAAAATCCTCATCTTTTGTCTCATAACTACTCCGAGCTCAAAGCTTTATAGATGTTAAATGTTATATCTTCTATATAGTCATTTAAATCTTTTGGTAAAATATTTTCACCCTTTAAAAAAACCATACCACCCAAATAGCCCATAAAAAGTCCAAAAGCACAAAAGAAGTCTTGTTCTCTTAAATCTCCACACTTAACGCCCTCTTCAAAATAAATCATTATCTCTGTAACAAACTCATTTACACAGAGC
Organism: Sulfurimonas sp.; assembly: GCA_034006465.1. Classification (GTDB taxonomy): domain Bacteria; phylum Campylobacterota; class Campylobacteria; order Campylobacterales; family Sulfurimonadaceae; genus Sulfurimonas. The sequence goes on from JAVEST010000076.1 coordinate 8,693, forward strand.
ATCCCCTCGCAAGTATCTCTGAAAACCTCACGATTTGATAAGTATATCCTTAAAAAATAGTCTATCATTTCAGGTTTTAAGGAGGCAGTTTTAAAGTACATCTCTACTATTTTTCTTGTTTTTTCTTTAGTAGATATATCTTCTTCATTTATCTCTTTTAGTTTTTCTCCTAAATACGCAGAGATGTACTTTATAATTTCATTCGCTAGTATATCTTTAGATTTGAAATAATTATATATGTTACCAACACTCATCTTAAGTGATTTAGCAATATCTGGGATAGTAGTACTATAAAAACCATTTGAAGCAAACAGCTCCAAAGAACACTGTATTATCTGCTCTCTTTTTAACTTCTTTTTGTCTGACAAAAAACTCTCCTGCTTAATTTATATCGTAAGATTATACTATAAAATATTTTATACGCTTATGGATTCTTTAAAATGAGGTAGGTATTGCAGCTAGAGTGCTTATGAATTTAAAGTTTGGCACAATAACTGCAATGCAAAGTTTTTTTACACAAAGTCAGTCAAGTTAACTTTGTGCATGAAGAGGTACACTTGTATAAAAATTAACCTTTTATACTAAATGCTCCTATCTCTTTTTGAAGTTTTTCAAGTTTTTTGACGAGTTGTTTGATTTCATACTCTTTAGTCTCATCTACAGTTCCGCCATGTAAAAACTCTTCTGCTGTTGATTGAAATGATTCAACTAACCCTTCTAGTTTTTCTTTTGCGTTATCAAATAAATCTCCAAATTCATCAGAAACACTCTCTTCTAACTTACTGATTTTTTTTGAAATCTCATCTTTGTTTTTAAATACATAATATGCACCAACACCTGCGATAGCTGCGCCAAGTGTGAAGCCTAGTAAATTATTATTATTCATTTTGTCCTCTTTATTTTTTGGTTTTTTTTTAAAAAACTGTGACACTGCATTAAATGCGATGGAGGCGGTTGTTAACTTAGTTATACCATTAGAAGCCTTGGATGTTAAAAATTGGCTCTC
>JAVEST010000077.1:0-9638 GCA_034006465.1 Sulfurimonas sp.
ATGATTTAGTATTTAGTGGGATGATTTAGTATTTAGGATGTATATTGCTTGGTGAAAGTTTTAGTCTTAAATATATAAATCCCCAATGGTTATACCTAAGAGTGTAGATGGTAGTGTTATGTTTTAAATGCTATATTGCTAGAAGCTTCATTGTAGTGATTGAGTTATCTTAGGAATTTAGATATGAGTATGTAGTAGAAATATTATAAGTAAGCGATGGTTTAAACCATCGCTACTTCTTTTTTGCCCTCTTTAACCTCTCCGATTAGATAGCCATCAGTCTCTTTTAGTACTTTGGCTACATTTACATCTTCGACTACGAGTACCATTCCAACACCCATATTAAACGCTCTAAACATCTCATTTGAATCAACATGTTTACTCATTAGCTCAAAGATTGGAAGAACTTTAATAGCATCTTTTTTAACTTCTGCCATTAAGTTTTCTGGTAGAACACGAGGAAGGTTTTCTACTATGCCTCCACCTGTGATGTGAGCCATTGCTACTATCTCATTTCTAAGCTTTTTAAATGTTTTTACATAGATTTTAGTAGGTTCTAGCAAAGTCTCAATGAGCGGCTTACCATTAAAATCATCTTCAAATTTCTTGCCCATCTTTTCAAAAAGTACCTTTCTAGCTAATGAAAAACCATTTGAGTGAAGACCTGAACTTGGTAGTGCTATAAGTTTATGTCCAGGTCTAACAAGTGAGACTCTGTCCATCTCTGACTTCTCAGCTACACCAACTGCAAAACCAGCTAAGTCATAGTCACCACCAGAATACATCCCTGGCATCTCAGCAGTCTCTCCACCGATTAGAGCACACTCAGCTTCTATACATCCTTTAGCGATACCAGCTACAACGTTAGTAGCCACTGTAACATCAAGCTTTCCTGTTGCATAGTAGTCTAAGAAAAATGATGGTGTTGCAAAGTTGCAAAGTAGATCATTTACACACATAGCTACAAGATCTATGCCAACAGTGTTGTGAATGCCACTATCTATTGCCAGTTTAAGCTTAGTTCCAACGCCATCTGTAGCCCCAAGCATTACAGGCTCTCTAAAACCTTTTGGTAGCTCAAAAGCACCAGCAAATGAGCCGATACCGCCAAGCACTCCAGGAATTCTGGTAGACTTTACTAGAGGTTTAATATTTTCAACAAAACTATTACCAGCATCTATATCAACACCTGCATCTTTGTAGCTAATTTGACTCATCTATTTCCCCGAACTTTGTGGCATGTCACACTTTTTACTAATCATACAAAGAGGACAAAAGTTAACTATGCCAGCTATAAGAGGTATAAAACCTAAGAAAAACCAACCAGCACCACTAAATGCGCCATAGTTGATAACACCTGCCAAAATTAGAGCAAGCCCTAGAAAAATGCGAAATACTCTACAAAATTTTCTAATTTTATTGAAATCCATTTGATACCCTTTAATATTTTCGTAATTATAACAATACTTAAGTAAAATTAATCCTAATATGCTAAAATCGTTGCAATTATAAATATAGGACTTAGCGAATGAAAGAGTTTATATACCCTGAAATGATGGTACATGTTCCACTTTGTACTAGTAAAGACCCAAAGAAAGTTTTAATGATAAGCGAAAATGCGAGCAGATTTGCAAAAGAGATGTTGAAGTATAAGGGTGTTAAAACAAAAGCTATCGAGCCTTGCTTAAATGCAATCTCTGCTCTTGAAGATGACTTATATGATGTAGTTATATGCGAGATGGACTCAGACATAAAACTTCTAGCACAGATAGAACGTATCTCAAAAGAAGATGCTGTGCTTTGTATAACTCATCCATCTTTAGATGAAGTAGATGCAAATAAGGAAATGATGAAAAGTTTAGCTCGTTATTTTAAAATCATCATGCCATTTAATGTTGGTGGCAATAAAACAGCACTTCTTGCATCAAAAGAGTATCATCCAACTGCAGATATAAACCTCCAGCGAGCAGATATGTTAGATGACAATGGGTACTATAATTGTGATATTCATATAGCCGCTTTTGCTATGGGTAATTATATCCGTAAAGAGTATCTTGGCATCATCAAAAATTAAATGGCATTTAAATACGCTATAGCACTAACAGGTGGAATTGCTACTGGCAAAAGCACAGTAGCATCTCTACTTGCGCTTAATGGTATGAGAGTTATAGATGCAGATATTATTTCACATGAGATACTTGACGCCTCTACGGAGTGGGTTAGAGAGACTTTTGGAGATGCATATATAGATGGAAGTAAACCAAATCGTGCGAAATTAGGAACTCTGATATTTGCAGAGAGTGATAAAAAGAGAGTATTAGAAGAGTATTTGCATCCTAAAATAAAGAGCGAGATAGAGTTAAGAAGCGTAAAACAAGATAGTTTTAAATTTCCTTATCTAATCGATATACCACTCTTTTTTGAAAAAAACTCTTATGACATAAAGGATAGCGTTGTTGTGTATACCCCTAAAGATATTCAACTTGAGAGATTTATGAAAAGAAATAACTACTCGCAAGAAGAATCTTTAAGGAGGATAAACTCTCAAATGTCTATAGAAGAGAAGAAGAAAAGAGCCTCTTGGGTTATAGATAACTCAAAAGATCTTAAACATCTTCAAAATGAGGTCGAAGAGTTTGTTGAGAAGATTAAAAAAATCTACTTATAAGCCAGCTGCTTCGACTATGCGAGCTTGATGGTCTGCTATTAGAGGCTCTACAATCTCATCTAATAAACCGCCGTGCATAATCTCATTTAGTCTATAAAGAGTAAGACCTATTCTATGGTCGCTCATACGGTTTTGTGGATAGTTGTAAGTTCTTATCCTACCGCTTCTATCCCCAGTTCCAACTTGCGCTGATCTAGCTTGGCTATCTTTTGCTTGAGCTTCTTGCATCTCAAGGTCATAAAGGCGTGCCTTTAGAACTTTCATAGCTTTTTCTCTGTTTTTGTGTTGTGACTTTTGATCTTGGTTAGTTACTACTATACCTGTTGGTAAGTGAGTGATTCTAACTGCGGAGTCTGTAGTATTTACAGATTGTCCACCACAACCAGATGAACGCATAACGTCCACTTTTAAATCATTTTCATTTATATCGATTTCAACATCATCAACCTCTGGCATAACTGCTACAGTGATTGCCGATGTGTGAACTCTTCCTTGAGACTCTGTTGCTGGAACTCTCTGCACTCGATGAGTTCCACCTTCATATTTCAACCTACTATAAACCTGTTCACCTCTAATAAGAGCGATTAACTCTTTATATCCACCAGCTTCTGATGGTGAAGTACTTATAAGCTCAACTTTCCAATCCCTAAGTTCTGCATAACGAGTGTAAGCGTCAAAAAGATCGCCCACAAAGATGGCAGCTTCATCTCCTCCAGCACCAGCGCGAAGCTCTACGATAATATTTCTATCATCATTTGGGTCTTTTGGTAGAAGTAGAAGTTTTATATCTTCTTCTAGGAGTGGTTTTTTTGGTTCAAGCTCTTTAAGTTCTTCTTTTGCCATCTCAAACATCTCACTGTCACTTAGCATCTCTCTTGTACTTGCAATATCTGCTAGAAGAGCTTTATACTCTTTTGCTTTTTCTACAATGTCAGAAAGTGATGATTGTTCTCTTGAGAGGTCTGTCATTCTTTTGATGTCAGAGGCAATGTCAGGTGAACTTAGCAGTTTGCTAAGTTCGTTATAGCGGTTGATAAACGGTGTAAGTTTATCTGAGAGCATTTATTTGTGCTCTATTTATATAGCGTTTACAGATTTGTGTAGACGACTAACTTTTCTAGCAGCAGTCTCTTTTTTTAAGACGCCTTTGCTTACAAATTTGTGAATTTGTTTGTTAGCTACTTTAAATGCTGTAGCTGCTTCTTCTTTGTTACCTGCTTCGATTGCAGTGTTTACATCTTTTACAATGTTCTTAAGACGAGTTCTGTAGAAACGATTACGTTCTGTACGAACGAGTGTTTGGCGAATTCTCTTAATTGATGACTTGTGATTTGCCATGCATGAGTCCTTCTCATTAATTTTTTTAGTGCGAAATCTTAGCTTAAAAATAATTAAAATTAAGTTAAAGACAAGGTGAAATTGCAAATATTTGGCATAAATGTATATATATTGCCATTTTAAAAATAAAACAGAGATGAGTAGATGAAAATATGTTAAAATACTTTACTTTAATAATATGGAAATATGATGAAACTATTTGGAACAGATGGAGTTAGAGGTGAAGCGGGGTCATTTTTAAGTGCGCCGTTAGCTATGAGAGTGGCAATGGCGGCTGGAATATACTTTAAGACTCACTCTAAAACAAACAGAATATTAGTCGGAAAAGATACTAGACGAAGTGGCTATATGATAGAAAATGCTATTGTAAGTGGGCTTACTGCAATAGGTTATGATGTTATTCAAATAGGGCCGATGCCAACTCCAGCCATCGCTTTTATAACTGAAAATATGCGATGTGATGCTGGGATAATGATTAGCGCATCACATAACTCTTATGAAGATAATGGCATAAAGTTTTTTGACGCTCATGGAGATAAGCTCTCACACGAAGTAGAAGCCGAGATAGAAGCTATCTATGCGAATGATGAAAAGATAGCAGATGCGCAAGTCACAGGCAAAGAGATAGGTAAAGCAAAAAGAATCGATGATGTTATAGGGCGATATATAGTAGCGCTTAAAAACTCATTTCCAAGAGAGTGTTCGCTTAGCGGAATGAGGATAGTTCTAGATGCTGCGAATGGGGCTGGTTATATAGTAGGACCAACTGTTTTAGAAGAGCTCGGTGCTGAAGTTATTGTGCTTCACAATAAACCAGACGGTTTTAACATAAACGAGGGATGCGGAGCACTTCATACAAAAGACCTTTGTGATAGTGTTGTTAAATATAGAGCAGATTTAGGGATAGCTCTTGATGGAGATGCTGACAGACTTGTTATCGCGGATGATAGGGGTGAGATAGTTGATGGCGACCAACTTCTTGGCGCTTTAGGCTCTTATATGAATGATAAAGGTGTCTTAAGAGGTGGAGGGATAGTATCTACCGTTATGAGTAATCAAGCCCTAGAGGATTACTTAAAGTCAAAAAAACTTAAGCTCTTTCGTTCAGATGTAGGCGATAAAAATGTTGTAGAGATTATGAAAAAACAGGGCATTAACTTTGGAGGAGAGCAGAGCGGCCATGTCATAATTAGTGACTTTGCAAAGACTGGCGATGGACTTGTGTGTGCTTTGCAAACTCTAGCGCTCATCATTGAGACAAAGACTAAAGCATCAGTTGCCCTTCGTCCATTTAAACTCTATCCCCAAAAACTTGTAAATATAAATATAAAAATTAAAACAGAACTCTCCAAGATAGATGGCTTAGATGCAAAGTTAAAAGAGTTAGAAACGAAAAAAATTAGACATCTTATAAGATACTCAGGAACAGAAAATAAATTAAGAATTTTACTTGAATACAAAGATGCAAAAGAGTTAAATTTACATATGGCAGACATGGTTGAGTTTTTTCAAAAAGCACTAAATGCCTAAGAAGACTATTAAACTAATTGCCACACTATTTTTGATTACAGCAGGTGTCTTTATAGTGGACCAATACATTAAGATGCTCTTTGTAGAAGGCTTTCGTTACTACACCGAGTGTATAGACTTGATTTTAGTTTACAATAGGGGTGTAGCTTTTTCAATGTTTAGTTTTTTGGATGAGTGGCTAAAGTACATACAGCTTGTTTTAGTCTTTGGTGTCTTAGTCTATATCATAAGCTTAAAAAAGCTATGTTTTGCCGTGCCAGCTGGGCTTTTGCTAGGTGGAGCAATATCCAATATTTATGATAGATTTATACACGGCGGTGTGGTGGATATGGTCTACTGGCACTGTGGCTTTGATTTTGCGGTGTTTAACTTTGCTGATGTGATGATTGATGTAGCAGTCGTTTGGTTTTTGATACTTAATTTTAAACCAAAGTTATGCAAAAGCTAACTAAAAGAAGAATTTAGGTAATATTATCCAAAAATAATGCTTGAAAAACAAGTAAACAATGAAAAAAGGAAATTGATGGAAATCAAATCAACTAAAATAAATGGTGCTAACGCTCTTATAGAAGCGACAATTTTAAGAGAAGTGATTGATGCTAACTTAGAAAAAATTGCTAAAGAGTTGGCAAAAACTGCTAGTGTTCAAGGTTTTAGAAAAGGAAAAGTTCCTGTAAATGTTGTTAAAAAGCAGTATGGAGATAAACTTATTCAAGATGCAGAGTCTGAAGCCCTTCGTGAAGTTTTAAACAAAGGTTTAGAAGAGTTGAGTATTGCGAATGATGAACTTATTGGTGAGCCAAACATCTCTAAGTTTGATAAGAGTGATGACAAAATAGAAGTAGCTGTGAAAGTTGCAATGAGACCAGCAATTGAGCTAGGTGATTATGCTTCACTTGTAAAAGAGTTTGAAAAACCTAAAGTAAGTGATGCTGATATTGACGCTAGAATTACAGAGTTAGCACAATCGCAAGCTCCTCTAGTAGATGTTGCAAGAAATCGCAAAATGAAAGATGGAGACACTGCTGTGATCGACTTTGAAGGTTTCTTAGATGGTAAGCCTTTTGAAGGTGGCAAGGCTGAGAACTTTGAACTACTTTTAGGTTCTGGCCAGTTTATCCCTGGTTTTGAAGATCAACTTATTGGCGTAAAAAGAGATGAAGAAGTTGAAATAAACGTAACATTTCCAGAGAACTATGGCGGAGCTGAGTTAGCTGGTAAAGATGCAATGTTTAAAGTAAAAGTAAATGGCATCAAGGTAAAAGATGAAGTGGTTATTGATGATGAGCTAGCTAAAAAAATGCTTCCAGGCGAAGAAAACGCAACTTTAGAAGAGCTAAAAAAGCTAGTTAAAGAGCAAATGGAAAATGAAGAGTTAGGAAAACTTTACAATGACAACTTAAAGCCAGAGCTTTTAGAAATTTTTGTAGAAAAACTATCTTTTGACCTTCCTGAGTTTGTAGTTGACCAAGAGATAGATATGGCACTAAACAAAAAAGCTCAAGGTATGAGTGAAGAAGAGATTAATGAACTTCGCCAAAACCAAGATAAACTAGAAGAACTTCGTGAGACTCTACGTGATGATGCACAAAGAAGTGTAAAAGCTACATTTATTATAGATGCATTAGCATCTGCTGAGAAAGTAAAAGTAGAAGAGCAAGAAGTTATGCAAACTATCTACTATGAAGCAATGCAGATGGGACAAGATCCACAAAAAGCTTATGAGCAGTACAAATCAGCAGGATATCTTCCAGCTATTCAGATGTCAATGATTGAAGATAAAGTACTTAGCCAACTTCTTAACTCAAAGATAAAAGAAGCATAAGGATGAGCTATATTCCTTATGTAGTAGAAAAAACTGGCCGTGGTGAGCGTTCATATGATATCTACTCTCGACTTCTAAAAGATAGAATAATCATGCTAAGTGGAGAGGTAAACGATGCAGTTGCTTCTTCTATAGTAGCGCAGTTACTTTTTTTAGAAGCAGAAGATCCTGAAAAAGATATATATTTTTATATAAACTCTCCAGGTGGTGTTGTAACTGCTGGTATGGCTATATATGACACTATGAACTATATCCGCTCAGATGTTGCTACTATCTGTGTAGGACAAGCTGCATCTATGGGAGCGTTTTTACTCTCATCTGGTACTAAAGGCAAAAGATATGCTCTGCCTCATGCTCGCATCATGATACACCAACCTTTAGGTGGTGCTCAAGGTCAGGCTACAGATATTGCTATCCAAGCTGAAGAGATTTTAAGAATGAAAGCCGAACTCAATGCCCTACTTGCAAAACATACAGGTCAAAGCATAAAAAGAGTTGAAAAAGACACTGATCGTGATAACTATATGAGCTCGAAAGAGGCTAAAGAATATGGCATGATCGATGAGGTTTTGGTTAAAAACGAAAAAGAGTAAGGGGATGACATGGCAGGATCTTTAAGAAGTAGAAACCGTGCAACAAAAGAGCCAACTATTGCGGCGGTAGAGATTGACGAACCTACTAGTGATTTAGAGATTTATTCTAAAGAGGTACTAAATGCCCTTATACAGGATAACTTGCCACCTACTCCAAATAACTTCTCTTTGTATTTTGATAGGCTTTTAGAAGACAAAAGTGAAAGCCTAAGAAAGCAGATTCACTCTATGCTTGAGCTCGAAGAGAACAACGACGATGAGAATACTATTATGCTTGAACAGAGTCTCAAAAAAGGCTTTGGTTCTATAAAAAACATCCTAGGTGTTACTGCAAATCTCTATAAAAACATGGCTTTAATGACCAAAATTTTAGAGAAGAAAAGACAAGAGCTTCAAGAAAACCCTGAGATACAAGCTGTTATAAGTGTAGCTTCATCTTTAGAGAGCGATGTTGCAAAGTTAAATACTATACTTAAAAAACAGAGCACTCAGATGCGAGACTTCTATGATGAAACTGCGAAGATAATCAAGGGTGTAGAAAATGAGACTATTTTTGACAATAGATATGGTGTTTATAACAAAAGATATCTAATGACAAAAATAGAGCAAGAGATAGAGTTGATAGGTGAGTTTAAACATAAAAGCTCACTTATAATGATAGAACTCTCACGAGAGTTAAAAGAGAGCATAGAAAACGATAAAGCAGTAATGCTTATGACTAGAACTATTGCAAGGCTCTTGCTAAAAACTTCAAGAAGAAGTGATACTGTGGCTCACTATGGAAATGGTGTTTTTGCAATGATGCTAAAACATACAGACATAGATAGCGCTAAAAAAGCTAGTGAGAGACTTTGTGAGCTCGTTTCAAACTCTAACTTCTTCTTAGCAGACCGAGAGATCCAACTAAAAATATCTATAGGTGTGACCGATATATCTACTCTTTACACAGTTGAAGAGATAGTTGTGAGCGCGATCAATGGCATAGAGATGGCATACAGTGATCCAAAGATAGACTACGCGGTTTCTCTAAGAGAATAAGCGAAGTAGAAAAAGATATAAGAAGATGAACCTAACTATAGTAGAATACCCAGATAAAAAATTAAGAGAGACATCAAAAGAGGTCGAGAAGTTTGATGAAAAACTTCATAAACTCTTAGATGCTATGTATGATGTGATGATGAGTTCAAATGGAATTGGACTAGCGGCTATTCAAGTGGCGTACGCGAAAAGAGTTTTGATAATAAATATCCCAGATGATGATTCGGAGCAGTCAAAAGAAAATCTTATAGAGATGATAAATCCTATCATCGTCAAAAAAGATGGAGAGATAGTCTATCAAGAGGGCTGTTTGAGTGTGCCTAGTTTTTATGAAGATATCTCAAGATACGACAATATAACTGTAAACTTTCAAGACAGAGATGCTAACACCAAAACCTTAGATGCATGTGGGCTACTTAGTGTAGCTATTCAACATGAAATGGACCACTTAAATGGCGTACTCTTTATAGATAAACTCTCCTACTCAAGAAGAAAAAAGTTTGAAAAAGAGTATAAACGAATGCAAAAAGAGAAAAAAGTTTCTAAATAGTGTATGTCCAAATATAGTCTTTTTTTGCTTTTTTGTATTTCTTGAAAATTCATGTTGATTCTCTTGTACTCATTACGGTTGAGTACATCAATAAAA
>JAVEST010000004.1:0-37269 GCA_034006465.1 Sulfurimonas sp.
CAGTGGAGGATTTCTAACTCAAGATAATTTTAATGATTTAACTAGTTTTACATCAGGAAGTATTGATGTGGGGGGCACTAATGGAATTAGACTAGAGGGTCTCTCTCTTGATTTGTCAGGTTTCTCACAACTCTCAGGGCTAGGTGGTAAAGCAATAACTATGCAATCTAATAATAATGCGGACTCTTTATCTCTAACAGCTCAAGACCTTTTTGCTGCATCTGATAAAGTTGGGAATTTATCATTTACCGTGAGAGGTGATGCAAACGATACTGTAACTCTCTCTGGGTGGATAAAAAATGGAAATACAAACTACTACTCAACAACAGGAAACTTTGATGGCGTGGCTGGTGATGAGATATACAAAGTAAATGTTATAGATGCTGCAGTAGTAATAGCATGATAAAGTTTACTCCTCTTTTACTTTTGCCTCTTATGTTTTTATCTTTAAATGCAGATAAAGATATTTTGTTCTCACAAACGAGCAACAGTAGTTGTAGTGTCGAGTTTAGGGAGCTAGTTTTAGAAGGTCTGCATGCTCATCCGAGTATTGAGATGTCAAGAGAGGGCATCAAGGGTGCAGAGATTGAGGTAGATATCGCCAAATGGGGATACTATCCAACTCCGTCCATTGACTACTCAGTAAAATCAAAAGATAAAAACCAATACCTTATAAGAGCAGAACAGCCATTATGGACTGGGGGAAAGTTAGATGCTAGTTATGACAAAGCAAAAGCTATCCAAAAAGAGGCTAATTTTGAGCTAGCAGAAAATAGATACAGGCTCATAGATAACTACCTTGATAGAGTAAAAGAGTATCTAAGGGCACAAGATAAAGTAGTTGTGCTAAATAAAAATAAAAGAGAATTTTATAAACTCTCAGAGATGCTAGATAGATTTATGAGCGCAGGTGAACTGAGTCTTAGTGATAAAAATCTCTTAAACTCAAGAATCTCTCATCTCTCATCTGACTTAATCATCACAAAAGCAAAACACAAAGTAGCAAAGACTCAACTAGAGATACTCACTGGCAAAAGTATAGATTGCAATATAAACTTTGAGTATCAAGAGATTTTATCTGCGCATCTAGATGTAGATGAGTTGGTGAAATCACTTAAAGATACACACCCAACTTTAAAAATCATGGATGCTAAAATGCTCTTAGCCGCAGCAGAAGTAGATGGTGCAAAGGCTAGTCTATTGCCAAATTTAGTCTTAAGAGCTGAACATAAAAAAGGCACTATTTACGATGATTATAAACCAGGTGAAGAGACTATAGTTTATCTTAGTTTTAATATGACTACAGGAGCGGGGCTCTCTGGGCTTTCAAAAATCGATAAAACAAAGATAGAGACAAGCAGAGCAAAGTTTGAAAAAAATACAAAATTTAAAGAACTGCTTGATATCTTAATGGCTGATTATACCAACTACATCACTGCATCTACACATGTACATATGTTGGAAGATGATATAAAAGTAGCACAACTAATATTTGAGTCCAATGAAAGACTTTTTTTATCCGAGAAAAAAAGCTGGATAGATGTTGTTAACTCACTCTCAGAACTCAACAAACAGAAGATAAACTACAGCGAGCTTCTTATTGAGAAAAAAATACTAGAGTTTAAGATAGCTCTAAAAACAGGCAGAGTCAACTTAGAAACTCTTGAGGTAACAAGTGATTTATAGCAATAAAAGAGAGTTTGATAAAGATTTTGTTTGGTTAAGCCATGAGTGTTTACTCGAACAACTCAAAAATTCAGAGCCAAGCAGATACGATAAAGAAATTTTCTTAAAAAAAATAGAAGCACAAGATGAGACCATAGAAGATAGCTTCGTGCTTGAGTTTTATGATGAGTATTTGGCAAAACATACGCTACAAGAGAGCTCATGGCAAAAGAGTATAAGTAAGACTCAACTGCCAGCAATGGTAATCTCTCAAAATATTGGCATAAAGATTATTATAGAGCATCTGAGTGATAAAAAATATAAAACTATAAGTAGAGATGGAGTAGAGAGTATAGAGAGTTTTTCCAAAGGGAGTCTATATAGACCCTTAAGAGAAAAAAGAAAAGAGATAAAAACTCAGAGTGCAAAAGAGATGTTCAAAAAAATCGCACTCAAGCAAAAGAGATTTTTAGTATATGCAATCATCGCATCTCTTAGCATCAACATACTCTCTTTAGGCTCCTCTTTTTACACCATGCAGGTATATGATAGAGTTATTCCTACAAATGGAATATCCACACTTATATCTCTAACCATAGGCGTTTTTATAGCGATATTTTTAGAGATGCTTTTAAAACTCTCTCGCTCTTCTATTATAGATCAAGCTAGTAAAAACATGGATGTGGAGTATTCTCACAATATTTTTGAGAGATTTTTAAACATAAGGGCTGATAACTTACCAAAAAGCATAGGAAATATCTCAGGGCAACTTCAAAGTTATAGCTCTATACGAACTTTTATCACAACCGCTAGTGTCTATCTCTTTATAGATTTTCCATTTTTGTTTTTATTTTTTGGCGTGATTGTTTTGATAGGCGGCTTTAAAATAGGTTTAGTAATATTGGCATTTTTAGCACTCTCTCTCTTTTTAGGAGTAATGTTTAAAGGCAAAATCACAAAACTTACAAAAGAGTCTTCTATGGCATCACACAAAAAACTAGGACTTTTAGTAGAGAGTATAGAGAGTGCTCAAAAGATAAAAGTGAGTGGTGCAAAATGGAGCTTACTCTCAAAATGGAATGCTTTGAGTGAAAATGCAGTTGATGATGAGATAAGAATCAAACACTATACAGATATATCTAGCTACTTAGCCACTTTTTCACAGCAGATAAGTTATGTAGCAATAGTAGCAACAGGAGCATATCTTATCACTACATCTGCAGATATTACCATGGGTTCACTCATAGCTATAACGATTCTATCAAACAAAGTTTTTGCACCAATAGCACAACTTCCAAACCTTTTTGTACAGTGGGGAAGGGCAAAAATATCTTTAGAAGATTTAAACAATCTCTACAAACTAGCACAAGACAATCAAGGAGTGGAGCGACCAATAACTCATAAACTTCACTCACATGAGATAAGAGCGGAGGGTATTTCATTTGAGTATTATGAAAATAACAGCATCTTAAATATTGACAAACTCATCATCAAAGAGGGTGAAAAAGTAGCCATTGTAGGTGAAATAGGAAGCGGAAAATCCACTCTGCTTAAACTTCTAAGCGGCTTGTATAAACCTAAAAGCGGAAGAGTTTTTTTAGATAATCTTGATGTCAATCATATCTCAAGAGATATCCTAAGTAGTGAAATAGGCTACTTATCACAAGAAAACAAGCTCTTTAGCGGAACTCTAAGAGATAACCTATCTTTTGCAATAGTTGGAATTACAGATGAGACAATTATTGAGGTCTCAAAACTCACAGGACTTATTTTGTTGATTAGTGCACTGCCACAAGGACTTGACACTATTATCCCTGAGGGAGGCGAGAGCGTCTCTGGTGGACAAAAACAGCTTATCGCTCTTACTCGTATGCTGATTGCTTCAAACAATATTTTACTTCTTGATGAGCCAACAGCGAGTATGGATGAAAAAACAGAACGCCATCTTATACAAGTGCTAAAACATACTATAAAAGAGAAACAAACTATGGTGATAGTGACTCATAAACCTGCGCTACTTAGCTTAGTAGATAGAATCATAGTGCTAACTTCACACACAATAGCTATGGATGATACAAAAGAAAATGTACTTCAAGCTCTACAACAAAATGCGCTCAAGCAACAAAAGGTGACACAATGAACCAAGCAAAACTGCCTTACTTAGTTAGACTAAATCCTCTTATTCTTATTTTTGGCTCTTTGTTAATTGTCATCATACCCTTTTTAGTCTGGGCCAACTACACCTATATAGACCAAAAAAGTACTACAAAAGGCAATGTAATAGCCTCTCAAAAAACACAAAAAATACAATCAGCAATCGATGGAGTTATAAAAGATATCAGAGTAAAAGAGGGAGAGATTGTACAAAGCGGAGACCTTTTAGTAACACTAGAAAAAGAGCAAAACAAAGCAGCCCTAGATGCAATCCAATCCAAAATAGCATCACTTAGAGTCAAACTCTTTAGACTCAATGCTGAGGTCTATGCAAAAGCACTAAACTATCCAGAAGATTTTGTATCACAGGAGTATATTGAGTTTATTGATACTCAAAAAAAGCTCTTTAGTCTAAGACAAAAAGCCATCAATGATGAGATAATTTCATTTCAAAATTCACTCAATTTAAAAAGAGAAGAGTTACGACTAAATCAGCCCCTGCTAAAATCTGGCGACATAGGGAGAATGAAACTTATCAATATAGAAAAAGAGATATCTGAGCTTGTTGGAAAGATTTTAAATAGTAAAAATAGGTATTTCCAAACTGCACAAGAAGAGATGACAAAAGCAGAAGAAGAGCTATCTATAAATGAACAACTCCTAGCAGAAAAGGCAGTAACTCTGCAGCGCTCAGAAATTTACTCTCAAATGAATGCAATTGTAAAAAATATCTTAATTACAACTCTAGGAGCAAAAGTGCGACCAGGAGATGTTATCTTGGAGCTAGTTCCCATGGATGACAAACTCATTATAGAGGCAAAACTAAGTCCTATAGATATCTCTTATGTTAAAGTTGGACAAAGGGCATATGTGAAGCTTGACACTTATGACTTTAGCATCTATGGAATGTTTGATGCAGAGGTAAGCTACATTAGCCCAGATACAATCATAGAAGAGACAAGTAAGGGTGAAGAGTATCACTTTAAAGTCCAAATAACACTTCAAAAGAGTAGTCTTGTAGCCAAAAATGCAGAGCAAATTAAGATAGCACCTGGGATGGGAGCACAAATTGATATTATAACAGGCAAGAGAACAGTGATGCACTATTTGAGCAAGCCCATTATTAAAACGCTTGATGAATCTTTTATAGAGAGGTAATTAAATTATAATTCAAGTATAATTTCAAAAACAAAACTAAAGGCTTCTCTCATGGCAAAGCATCCATCACTCTTAAAACAATTTCGCTCTTTTTACTTTCAAAACAATCCTAAAGATATGGAACAAGCTATAAAGTACTTTTGTGTCTTTGGCGGGATGAGCTGGAGTGTTGATATGGATGTGCCACTAGAAGAGCTTATAGAGAGTAAGGTTTTAAAAAACTATAAGTATATTCACGGTGACATAACAAAGGTTACGCAGAGTGATAAACATTCTCATCTGCTTCTAAGTGGCATCGCTATGGGAGACCGTAGAACTCACTCAGCTTTAAAAAAAGCTCGCATCTCAAGATCTGACGGTGAATATGCTTTGGAGAATCTTTTTGAGCGTGGTATGCTTGAAGCTGAATATTCGCTAGAGTCACCGCCAAATGCGGATGATAAGATAGATGAAAAACTAAATTTCACCACACCTTTTATACGCTTTTGGTTTGCTTTTATCTCACCATATTATAAGAGTATAAAAGAAGCAGACTTTAAAGAGTCAAAAGAGAACTTTGCTAATCGCCAACAAGAGTTTTTTGAACTTATCTTTATAAAACTAGCGATGGAAGTTATGAAAAAGAGTTTTAAAGAAGATCCAATTGTAGAGATAGGAAGCTACTGGGATAGAAATACTGAGATAGAGATACTTGCAAAAACAAAATCTGGAAAGATTGTGGCTGGCATCTGTAAAAACTCTAACACTAAAGCAAAAAAGACTGAACTAAGAAAACTAAAAGAGCAGTGCGACAAGGCTGAGCTTTCTGCTGACATAAATGTTATCATTTCAAAAAATGGTTTCTCTAATGAGCTTAAAAATCTAAAAAGTGATGAGTTAAGACTATTTTCTATAAAAAACTTCAAAAGCTTAGTCGAAGAGTTGAGCCAGAGAGATTTTATAGAGTGCACAGGCAAAAGATATTAAGATGAAAAAAAGAGTCGCTTACCAAGGTGTAAAAGGTGCTTACTCTCACCTAGCTTGTTATAATAAATATCCAAATTATGAAGCTATCGCGTGCAAATCATTTGATGAAACTATGCTCCTTGTTGAAAATACTAAAGTTGACGTTGCGATGATTCCAATGGAGAACTCAACAGCAGGCAGAGTTGAAGAGATATATAGACTCATACCAAAGATGAAACTCTACATTATAGATGAGTATTATCAGCCAGTAAATCACTGTCTTTTAGCACTCCCAGGCTCAAAGATAGAAGATTTAAAAAGTGTATCTTCGCATCCTCAGGCACTCGCTCAGTGTAAAGCTCATATAGAGAAGTACAGCCTTGAGGCTAGGGCAAAGTTTGATACAGCAGGCTCAGCAGAGGAGCTTATAGAGATGCAAGACAAAACTCACTCTGCTATAGCATCAAGCCTTGCTGCAGAGATTTATGACTTAGAGATTTTAGAAGAAGGGTTTCAAGATATAAAAAACAATACTACTCGCTTTCTTGTGCTTTGTAAGGAGTATATAGTACCTATATTTGAAAAACATCAAAACTACATTACCTCTATCCTCTTTGAAGTAAGAAACATACCAGCAGCACTCTACAAGGTTCTCGGTGGTTTTGCGACAAACGGTGTAAATATCATCAAGATAGAGAGTTACTCTGGAAGTGGAACGCTAACGCTCTCTCAATTTCATATAGATATAGATGGGCATCCAGATGAGGCAAATGTAAAACTTGCACTCGAAGAGCTAGCCTACTTTGCAAACACTGTTAAGATGCTAGGAACTTATATACCCCACTATTTGAGAAAGACCTTACAATCTTGATCTAGTATCAAAAATTATAAAAGCTGTATATTTATTTGCTAGGAGTTAGTTTTATACTATGCCTTGGTCTTTTTATGTTACAAATATACACATTTTGTCATAAACTGACAAAAATATTATAACCCCTTAGTATATCACTAAACATAATATATATACACTATCTATTTATACTTCATATCGTTAAAATCCGCTAAATAGGCACTTCTATAGTTTAACAATAAAAAAATTTTTGATTTTAAATCATAAAAAATAATCTGAACTTATACTTATCAGCAAATTAAAATTAAAATTACTTATATTATTTTTTTACTTTAAGTTTCTAATAACTATAAAGCCTATAGTATTGTCTTTATCCTAAAGATTTGGATTTCTTATATCACCCAAGGAGAATTAATGAAAATGAATCGTCGCGAAGCACTAAAACTTGGTGCACTAAGTGTTGCAGCCGCTGCAACAATGGCTACAGTTACAGGCTGTAATGAGGGTGCTAAACCAGCATCAGCTTCAAAAGCAGGTAAAAAAGTATGTAAACACAAGGTAGTAATTATCGGTGGTGGTTTTGGCGGCTTAACTGTTGCTAAAGAGTTAAAGAAAAAAGATGCTAGTTTTGATGTTTTAGTTATTGAGAAAAATGAAACTTTTATGTCTTGTCCATTTTCTAATACTTACCTAGGCAAGCTAGAGGGCGTTAATCTTGGAACATTAGTTCATGATTATGCTCAGCCAGTTGAGGCTAATGGTTATGGTTTACTTCATGCAGAAGTAACTGCTATTGATAGAGCTGCTAAGCAGATTCATACAACTAAAGGTATAGTTGAGTATGAGATTTTAGTTATGTCTCCGGGTATCGGATATGATTACAAAGGTCAATTTCCAACTTGGGATGATGAAAAAATCAATCATATTTCTCGTATAGCTCCAGGTGCACTTATCCCAGGAAAAGAGCATGTTATTTTAGAAAGACAGCTTGTTGATATGGAAGATGGTAATGTTGTTATCACTATCCCAGCTGGAAAATTCCGTTGTCCACCTGCTCCATTTGAGCGTGCTACAATGATTGCATCTTACATGAAAAAAGAGGGAATTCCTGGCAAAGTCATTATGCTAAATGCTACAAACTCTGTATCTAAAGGTGCTGCATTTAAAGAAACATGGAAAGATTTATATGCAGATATAGTCGAGCATGTTGACTTTGCAACTATCCAAGATGTTGATCCAGTTTCAAAAACTGTAACATACCATCTAAAAGATGATATGGAAGATAAAGGGTATGTAGTTAAGACTCTTAAGTACTCAGTTTTAAACCTAATCCCTAACAATATGTCTAACCCAGTTATAGAGATGAGTGGAGTTGAGACTACTACAGATAGCTTTAAAAAAGTTGTTATGAACGGATGTTCATTCCAAACAAAAACAGATAAAGATGTTTATGCTGTTGGTGATGTTATAGCCCACGCTGTTCCTCCAAGTGGGCAAACTGCTAACTGGACTGGTAAACAATGTGCTCTAGAGATTGCAAATAGACTACATAAAAAAGCTTTTGAGCTTCCAGTTAAAACTACAACTATTAAAGCTGGAAATGTTTGTTACTCTATGGTTGGTGAAAATCCAGAAGAAGCTATTATGGTTATTCATGATTTTAGCTTTAGTCAAGAAAAAAACATGATTGTAAGTGCAGCTACAGTGCCTGTTTCTCCAAGTGGTAAATACCGCTCAGGTGCTACTGCAAAAGCTACTCGTGACTGGTACGGCGGGATTATGAGAGATCTATTCGCATAAGTCATTTTAAAGCCCCTTCTCTTTTTTTAAGAGAGGGTCTTAATAAATAACTTACATATATAAAAAGGAAGATAGACAATATGGATAGAAGAAATTTTTTACGAGTAGTGGGTGCCACAGGTGCATTAGTAGCCATTTCACCATCAACTATATCTGGTAGATTATATGCTAGTAATGGATTATATGAGTCATATGAAAGGGTGCAACTTTTAAATGCGGATGGTGTAGCTATAAAACTTGCTGATCTTAAAAAGGAGACAAACTATATCTTTCAGTATCCATATATTGGAACGCCTACGATGCTTCTAGACTTAGAAGATAGTACTGCAAAAGATGTAAGATTAAAATCTGATGATGGTGAAGAGTATATCTGGAAGGGTGGGGTAGGTAAAGACAGGACTGTTGTAGCTTATAGTGCGATATGTTCACATCAGTTAGCGCATCCAACTCCTGATGATAGTTTCTTACAATATGTTCAAAAAGACAAAAAGACTATGGCATGTGATCATGGTGGTGTTGTGGTTTGTTCATCGCATCTCTCTAGTTTTGAGGCTAAAGAGGGATGTAAAAACATCTCTGGCCCAGCTTCAGCGCCACTAGCAGCAGTTGTTTTAGAGATAGCAGATGATGACACTATCTATGCAGTTGGTGTCCTTGGTGGGGATAAATTTCATGAATACTTTAAAGCTTATAAACCTGAGTTTAAAAAATATTATGGAAATGCAAGGCAAGCAAAGAAAAAAGTAACTAAGAGCGCTACTATGGTTGAGCTGACACAGTACACTAAAGAAATAATTCAATATTAAGGACATAATATGAAAAAGATTATAATTACTACAGCTATGGCTCTGTTGCTTAGTTCATCTTTGTTGGCCAATGCTAAGGAAAAGGCGCAACTCTCTTCAGATATGCGTGAGATGCTCTTGGCTGTTGAGTTGATACAAAAAGGCGGCTTCTACTCAAAACCGCAGATGATGAAAGAGGGCGTAAAAAAATTAAAGGCAAAGTTAACCATCTTAGAGTCTGCAGATGCATCTAAATATCTTCCAGATGATAAAAAAGAAGCAGATAAGTTTGCTAACAAAAGAGCAAAGATGATAGAGATGTATGCAGATGATTTAGTTGTATCCATAGATGCAAACAACTTAGATGATGCACTTGAAGATTACACGCAGATAATTAGACAATGCACCTCTTGTCACATCCGTATCCGCTCGTACTAAACTTTTTGTAGCTATAAGTCTTTTATAGATTTATAGCTATACCTCTTTTTCCCATTTATTTAGTTTGTTAGTAAACAAATATATCTTCTTTTACCAATATTTAACTTCATTTGTTCGGTCTTTTTTTAGTAGTTTGCTATCCCTAAACGTTGGATTAATTTTTTTTATGAAAAATGTATAACGTCTCTATATTACACATTCTTATAATTATTCATATAAAACTTAATCTCTCTTTTAAGCAGGTTTTCAGCACCTTTGCACCTATAAAAACTCTCGGTGTTACAATTTTACACCTATGTTACAAACTGCAAATAAAGATGTATCATTTGGTGACATTTTAAAATTCTTCTACTTTTTGTATATTATATTTAATACTCTTTTTGATATAGTGCACTAACTGTTTTTTCTTGCCCCTCTTGCGAGTAAACAAGAAAAAAATTATTTAAAGGTAGGTTGTATGGAGCATATAGTGACTTCAAATCCGTATTTTGGTGTATTTGTACTATTTGTTATAACATTTGGTGCGTTTAAAACTACAACGGTAATAGCTCGTTTAGCGAGTCGTGCATTAGCAGCTAAGGATAGTGAAAAAATCAAACTCTCGGTTTACGAGTGTGGACCAGAGGTAACTAAACAGCCAAATAGAATTTCGCCACAGTTTTATCTATTTGCACTTCTTTTTTTACTCTTTGATGTTGAGATTATTTTTATGTTTCCATGGGCAGTAGATTTTAAACTACTAGGTTGGTTTGGTTTTGCTGAGATGTTAATGTTTATACTATTGTTGACTATCGGTTTTATATACGCATGGAAAAAAGGAGCGCTTGAATGGCACAACATAAAGTAAATTATACACAAAATGCTGGCTTGCCAGTAGCACTTACAAGTATAGATAAAATAGTTAACTGGGGTCGCTCAAATTCGCTTTGGGCACTTACTTACGGTCTTGCTTGTTGTGGAATTGAGATGATGGCATCTGGTGCTTCAAGATATGACTTTGACCGTTTTGGAACTATCTTTCGTGCATCTCCTCGCCAATCAGATGTTATGATAGTAGCAGGAACACTTACAAAAAAACACGCAGAGTTTATAAAAAGACTCTACGATCAGATGACTGAGCCTAGATGGGTTATATCTATGGGTTCATGTGCAAATACTGGCGGTATGTTTAACACTTATGCAACTGTTCAAGGTGTAGATAGAATCATTCCCGTAGATTTATATCTCCCAGGCTGTGCACCACGTCCTGAGACACTTCAATATGGCGTAATGCTTCTACAGAAGAAAATCCGTGCAAATCACGCTTCAAGAGCACAAAAAGCAAAAAGGTTAATGTAATGAGAGCTTATAAACCTAAAGATGATGTACAGAAAAAACCATACTATACAGATAGATTTTACAAATCTCCCCAAGTTCCTAAAAGTAGCCCAGAGAGTGATGAACTCTTTAGCGCAGACTTAGATGCTATAAAAGAGAGATTTGAAGTACTAGATGCTTATATCCAAGTTGGACAATTAGTCGTTTATATAAATCCACAAGACAATTTTAAAGTTTTAGAGATGCTAAAAAATGAGAGAGCTTACTCTCAACTCTCAGAGATGAGCGCCATTGACTGGATTGCGGATCGTGGTGGGTTTGAGGTTTTTTATCAGATGCTAAGTATGGCAAAAAGAAGAAGAATCCGCATCAAAATTTTTATAAAAAAAGGTCAAGCTGTAAACTCAGTTGAGAAACTTTTTCGCTCGGCTGATTGGTCTGAGAGAGAGATGTTTGATATGTTTGGCATAGAAGCAAATGGGCATCCTTTTATGAAGAGAATCCTTATGCCTTATGATTGGCAAGGACATCCTCTGCTAAAGACTTATCCATTGCAAGGTGATGAGTTTGCTGCATGGTATGAAGTAGATAAGATTTTTGGTAAAGAAGCAAGAGATATTATAGGCCCTGAAATTCGTGATACTGCAAGAGTTGACCGTTACGATTCGGAGCGTTTTTCACTTTTAGGTCATGAAGTACCTAAGGGAACTAAAATTACAGGCGATGAGCCTAAAGTACAAGAATCCTACCAAGAAGAAGGTGGAGTGTTTTTGATTAAAAAATTTGATAGAAAGTCATCAGTTGTTATTGATGATCCTCAAAGATAGGTAGAGATATGGCACAAATAAAAAATAGATTAACCCCGTTTTTTGAGAACATCACTTTTGATAGAGAAGATAATGAGCTTATCTTAAATTTCGGCCCACAGCATCCATCAGCTCACGGACAGTTGCGTTTGATGCTTCATCTTCAACAAGAGATGATTACAAAAGCGCATCCAGATATTGGTTATCTTCATCGTGGAATGGAGAAGATGGCTGAGAACATGATTTACAATGAGTTTATGCCAACTACTGACCGTATGGACTACATCGCATCATCTTCAAACAACTACGGTTTTGCTCTGACAGTTGAGAAGCTTATAGGTTTAGAAGTTCCTCGTCGTGCGAAAGTTATACGTATGATGCTTTTAGAGATAAATCGTCTTATGTCTCACATCTTCTGGTTAGCAACTACTGCACTAGATATTGGTGCAATGACTGTTTTTCTATATGCGTTTAGAGAAAGAGAGTATTTGATGGATATCATCGAGGGTTATTGTGGAGCTAGACTTACTCACGCTGCTATTCGTATAGGTGGAGTTCCATTAGATATTCAAGATAGTTTTATCTCTCAACTAAAATCATTTTTAGATAAGTTACCAGAGAACATCAAAACTTATGAAGACTTACTAGATACTAACCGCATCTGGCTTATGAGAATGGAAGAAGTTGGTACGATTTCTACTGAGATGGCGCTTTCATGGGGATGTACAGGACCAATGCTTAGAGCTTCAGGTGTAGCTTGGGATATTCGTAAAGAAGAGCCTTATGAGCTTTATGATGAAGTAGAATTTAATGTTCCTTACTCTGATAAAGGCGATAACTTTGCAAGATATCGCATCTTTATGGAAGAGATGAGAGAGTCTGCAAAGATACTTTATCAAACCATAGATATGTATGAAAAGTGTGTAAAAGATGGACAAACTGAGCTTATGGCTCACGCTCCAAAGTATGTCTCAGCTCCAAAGCTAGATATCATGACTCAAAACTACTCTTTGATGCAACACTTTGTGCTTGTGACTCAAGGTATGAGACCTCCAGTTGGAGAGGTTTATGTAGCGACTGAATCACCTAAAGGTGAGCTTGGCTTTTTCATAAACTCTCAAGGTGGTCCATATCCATACAGACTAAAAGTTCGTGCTCCATCTTTTTGGCACGCAGGGATTTTAACAGACCTGCTTCCAGGTCACTATATTCCAGATGTTGTCTCTATTATTGGAACAACGAACATTGTATTTGGTGAGGTTGACAGATGATTAGCTTAAGAAAAGCAGATAGCTTTGCTTTTTTAGGCGAAGCTACAACTGATGCAAAACTTGGAGTGCGAGAGCAATTCATTAGTAAGGATATGATTAATGAAAAGATATGATTTAAGACACTTAAAGTCAGATTTTGAGCCTAGAATGGAAGAGATTTTAGCTACTCATGGTGCAGGAGAAGTTGCAATCTTTTTATTTGAGATAGGTGATTTCTCACCTATTCAAAAATCAGCAGATTTGGTAAAGAAAAGTGGATATGAGTTGATGAACTCTTTAAAGTTTAACGAAGTCGATTGGACTATCGTAGCTAAAAAAGTTTAGGGATTTATTTTGAGTAAAGTATATTTTTCCACTTGGAATGGTGAACTGGTAAATAATGTCGGCAAACCACAAGAAGAGTGGGAAGAGTCGGCTTATAACCTGCCTGCGACTTATGATGATCATCGTGAGTCTAAAGCTTTTATAGGTTGGGATGGAGTCTCTCTTTTTAATGCAGACGTTGATGTTATCCGCTTGTGCATGGAGTATGCTGCACAATATCAAGTATATTCTGAAGCTTGTGGAAGATGTGCACCTGGTAGATGGGGTGGCAGAATTCTCTACGATCAGTTAGATAAAATTGCTCGTGGAGAGGGTTCCATCAGCGATATGGATCACTTAAAAGAGATAGGCAAGAGTATGCAAATCACTTCAAAATGTGAGATTGGAAAAACTGTTCCAAATCCTATTATTGATTTAATGACTCACTTTGAAGATGTTTTTATGGATTGTATAAATAACCAAAAGCCATCAAAGCACTACAATGAAGATGTTAGTTATATTGCAAAAATAACTGCACCATGTACTGATATGTGCCCATCTCATGTTGATATCCCAGCTTATATAGAGGGCGTTAGAGATTTAAGATTTGATGATTCACTTAAGGCTACAAGGCAGACTATGCCACTAGCACACGTTTGTGGTCGTGTTTGTCCTCATCCATGTGAAGATGCTTGTAGAAGAACAAACCTTGATGAGCCTATCTCCATTATGGAGCTAAAGCGTCTTGGCGCTGATTATGAGACAGATCATGGTTTTGGCTTTTTTCATTCAATAGAGAAAAAGCCTAAAAATGGCAAAAGAGTAGCAGTTATTGGAGCTGGTCCTGCTGGGCTTACAAATGCTTACTATCTTGCAGCTGAGGGTGTTGAGATTGATGTTTACGAAGAACTTCCTGTTTTAGGTGGAGAGGTTGCAGTTGGTGTTCCAGAGTATAGGATGCCAATTGATAAGTACAATCAAGACATTGAGTGTGTTAGAGATATGGGCGTTAACTTCATAACTAATAGTAAAATTAACGCTGATGATATGAGACGCTTTGAGAAAGAGTACGATGCTGTTATGGTTGCAACAGGAACTAGAATATCAAAAGAGATCCGTTGTGATAACGAGAGACCAGAGATAGAGGGTTACTGGTCAGCAATCGAGATGCTTGATCAGATTAACCTTTGGGATAAGTATGAGATAGGCAAAAAAGTTGATTTAAGCGGTAAAACAGTTGTTTGTGTAGGTGGTGGATTTACATCTATGGACGTTGTTCGCTGTGCTATTCGCGCTAATGCTAAAAAAGTATATATGATTTATCGCCGTGATGAGGAAACAATCATAAAAAATACTACTTATGAAGAGTACCATGAAGCAGTAGAAGAGGGTGTTGAGTTTTTATTTCACTCTGCGGTAAATACTATGGTTGATGAAGACAATGTTTTAAAATCACTTCTTATAGATAAGTTTGAGTTAGTTCCAGACCCAGATGGAGGCCGCGCTCAGTTACTAAAAGTTGAGGGTGCATCTTATAGCATTGAGACTGATTATATTATCCCAGCAGTTTCTCAATCGGCTGACTTAGAGCTTCTTCCAAAAGAGTGGGAGCTTGAGATGACTTCATGGGGGACTATCAAGACTAACGGTAAAGACTATATGACCTCAAAAAAAGGTATCTTTGCATCTGGGGATTGTGAGTATGGACCTATGACTATTGTAAATGCAGTAGGTCAAGCAAAACGAGCTGCATCTGTAATGACTAGGTATTTGCAAACTGGAGAGATTACGCTAAGTGATGATGAGATTATGGAAGATCATCTTCGCAAACTCAGAGTCTATGATAAAAAAGAGAAAGTCACGGGTTGGCTTCCAGGTCTTCCAAGACAAAATAGTCAAAAATTAGCAGTTGATGTTCGTATAACGAACAACAAAGAGGTAAATCTTGGATTTACTCAAGAAGAAGCGATGGATGAAGCTGATCGCTGTATGCGTTGCTACTACATAGCAATGATAGCAACTTAAGTGGAGGGATATATGAGTAATTTGATTAACTTTAAAATTGACGGTATCTCTGTAGAAGCAAAGAGAGGCGAGACTATTTTAAATGTAGCTCGCAAAAATGATATCTACATCCCAACTATGTGTTATATCTCTAAAACTACGCCGTGTGCATCTTGCCGTATGTGTGTGGTTGAGGCTCTAGGAGTTGATGGCTTTGTTCTCTCATGTAACACTCCTCCGACTGAGGGCATTGAGATAACAACAAACACCCCAGCCTTAGAGCAAGAAAGAACAAATATTATGAAGCTCTACGATGTAAATCATCCGCTAGAGTGTGGAGTTTGTGATAAGTCAGGTGAGTGTGACTTGCAAAATAAAACACTAGAATTTAATGTAAGCAGACAAAGCTTCTCAGCTCGTGACCAATTCCGCCAAACAAAAGATTGGGGACTTATTGGTTATGAGGCATCTCTATGTATTTTATGTGAAAAGTGCGTTCATGTCTGTAATGAAGTAATTGGAGATGATGCTATAGAAGTCAAATTTGGCGGCTATAGTTCGGTTATAATCCCTAAAAATTCTGAGGTTCTTGATTGTACTTTTTGTGGAGAGTGCATAGCAGTTTGCCCTGTTGGAGCATTAGTTAGCACTAACTTCAAGTATAGTGCAAATGCTTGGGAATTAAGCCAAATTCCATCTACTTGCGCACACTGTTCTGGAGGCTGTCCACTAGAATATGAGACAAGACACACATCAATCAATGGAGATGATTCTATCTATAGAGTAAAAAATAATTTTGAATATACCTCACTTTGTGGTGCAGGAAGATTTGGTTTTGATTTTGATAATAAAAATGTTAGTGATGAGGCAGCATTTTTAAGAGCAAAAGAGGCTCTTATGGGCGCTAAAGCTATACGCTTCTCATCTATGATAACAAATGAAGAAGCTCATATCTTAAATCTTTTAAAACAAAAACTAGGGCTAAAGCTCTTTAATGAAGATGCTAGAAGATACAAAGAGTTTATGAATGCCTATAGTTCAATTAGCTCAAAACTTCACTATAGCGGCTCATTAGATGCTATAAAACAAGCAGATGCTGCCATCATCATAGGAAGCAAAGTAGCAACTGATAATCCAGCTGTTAGATACGCACTAACAACTGCAGCAAAACATAATGGTGCAAAGATAGTTTATGCTCATCCTATAGAAGATGCACTTATGCAAAACACTATCACTCAGCTTATGAAGTATGAAGTTGGAACTGAAGAGGGTGTTATGGCTCTTTTAGCAAATGCAATACTCGCAGATGCAGATATGAGTGAGAGTGAAAGAGCATATTTTGATGATCTAGATCTTGGTTATTTGGGTGCTGAGAGTAACATTGGTGAAGAAGAGTGTGAGTTTATGATGAAGTCATTTAGTAGAGCACAAAATCGTGTTTTAATTATTGGAGATGATATAATCTCGCATAAGCGTTCAAAAAACATAGCAAAACTTGCAGCTATGATAGAAAAATATAGTACATTTTCTCTAGTTGTTATCCCAAATGATGTAAATACTCTTGGTGTTTCTCTGATTTGTGAACTAGATATTGATGAAAATATAGACTCAGTTGTAGGCTATAACGCAAAGGGAGATTTTACTATCTCTTCAGTTGGAGAGGCAGACTTTTATGTGGGAGCACTAAACCAGCAAGAAGGAACTTTTGTAAGTATTGATAACAGAGTCCTACCTACAAATGTTGCACTCACTTATGAGGGATACACTCTAAATGATTTGGCATCTGTTTGCGGAATAGCGGCTAGAAATACAGTTGATTATACACAAGAGTTAAATATAGACGCTGGGTTTAAAAGAGTAGAGTTTGATAAACTAGAAAACTTTTTATCAAAATATGGAGATGACAACAGAGGTTATATACTTGATGAGGTAGTGTGTGAGTCTAAGGCAGAGCTAGAAGAGATAGAAGATTTACCAGAATTCAATGGTACAATTATATATCATTCAAATCCAGTTTTACAGTTTAACGCATACACAAACAAGACAAAGCAGCTTGAGAGGGATATAACACTAAGAGGTTCAGCTCAGTTTGCTGCAGCTGCAAAAATCTCTGATGGAGATAAAATAGAGATGACTTTTAACTCTAGAGTCTTGCAAAGAGAGTTTAAACTCGATAGCGAGTTAAAGGGCACAATTGCACTAAATCCTACTTTTGATGATGCTCTTGATGCAAGTAGATATAGATTTGAAAAAACCAAAATAGTGAGAGTAGTATAATGAGTAAAATTACTATAAATATAGATGGTAAAGAGATAGAGACACAGGAGGGC
This sequence comes from Sulfurimonas sp., assembly GCA_034006465.1. Classification (GTDB taxonomy): domain Bacteria; phylum Campylobacterota; class Campylobacteria; order Campylobacterales; family Sulfurimonadaceae; genus Sulfurimonas. The sequence continues at coordinate 17,827 of JAVEST010000004.1, forward strand.
GAGTATATTTTAAATGCTGCTCGTGCTAATGATATCTTTATCCCAGCTATCTGCTACTTAACAAGATGTAGTCCGACGCTAGCGTGTCGCATCTGCCTTGTTGAAGCCGATGGCAAACAAGTTTATGCTTGTAATGCAAAAAGCAAAGATGGCATGAACATTACAACAAAGACAGAAACAATTGCTAAAGAACATCGTGCAATTATGGAAGTTTATGATGTAAATCATCCACTTCAATGCGGTGTGTGTGATCAGTCAGGCGAATGCGAACTACAAAATTATACTCTAGAGATGGGAGTTGATTCTCAAAGCTATGCAGTAAAGGATGTGGATAGAAGTTCTCATGATTGGGGACATATCCACTACGATCCAGGTCTTTGTATAGTTTGTGAGAGATGTGTAACTGTATGTAAAGATATGATAGGTGATAACTCTCTAAAGACGATTCCTCGCGGCGGAGATGCACTAGAAGCTGGGTATAAAGAGAGTATGCCAAAAGATGCTTACTCAATGTGGAACAAACTAAACAAATCTCTTATTGGACTTACAAATGGGACTGACGTTCTTGATTGTACAAGTTGTGGAGAGTGTGCAGCGGTTTGTCCTGTTGGGGCACTTGTAGATACTCACTTTATGTACAAATCAAATGCATGGGAGTTAACTCAAATTCCTGCTACTTGTGGACACTGTTCTGCAGGGTGTCAAATCTACTACGATGTAAAACATACAAGTGTTTCAGACGATACAAGAAAAATCTACAGAGTTATGAATGAGTGGAACTATGTCTCACTTTGTGGAGCTGGTAGATATGGCTTTGACTATGAAAATAGAGTTGCATCTAAAGATGAAAAAGCTTTTGCATCTGCTATAGAGGCGTTTAAGAAGGCTGATACTATAGAGTTTACTTCTACCATCACAAATGAAGAGGCTTTTATTCTGCAAAGTCTAAAAGAGAAGTATGGTTACAAACTCATCAACAAAGAAGCAAAATCATTTGCTACTTTTTTGAAAAACTATAGTGAGATAAGTGGAAGCATACTTTATAGCGGAGATTTAAAACTTACTCACAACTGTAATTTTGTTATCTCAATTGGAGCAGCACTTAAGAGTGATAATCCAAATGCTAGATACGCTCTTAACAACTCAATGACTGTAAACAAAGGTGCAGGACTTTACTTTCATCCTGTAAAAGACCCTATTATAGAGGGACTAGGCAAAAGCATCATGACAGTCCAGCACGCTCCGCTTCAAGAAGAAGTAGCGCTCTATCTTATCTTAGATCTATTTGCAGACAAAGAAAAACTTCCTGCAAAAGTGCTTGAGTACTTAGCTGGTTTTCACTCTAAAAAGATGATAACTGTAGAAGAGACTATAAAAGAAGAAGTAGTTGAGATAGTAAAAGAGATGAAACTAAATGAAGAGAGTGGCGTAGAAGAAGAGGTCGAGGTAGAGAAGAAAAAGATGGTACCTAAAAAAGTATCTAAAGAGGTAGAAGTTGATGATAACGCTCTTTTAGAAATCTTAGGACTTGATGATAGTTTTATGGAAACTTTAGAGAAAAACCTTAACAAAAAAGATAGCTTTGCTATGATAGTTGGAGAGGATATGTACAATCATCCAAACTCTAAAAACATAGCAAGATTAGTGGGTCTTGTTGAGAAGTGTAGCGATATTAAACTAACTATAATTCCACCACTAACTAACTCTTTAGGTGTTGCTCTTATATGTGATCTTGATGATGAGAGAGGCTCATTTACAGTTGGGTATAACACAAAAGCTGACTTTACCATATCTGCTTTAGGTGATGGTGATTTAGATATGCCTGCGATGAACCAACAAGAGGGGACTCTAACTTCTATAAACAAGAGAGTAAACCCAACAAATGCAGCACTACCTTATCATGGCTACGAACTAAATGATATAGCAAATGAGTTAGGGTTAGTGTCAGAGCAAACGATAGACTATACGCCATCTCTTGCTGCAAAAGCAGGGTTTAAAAGTGTAAACTTTGATGACTTACCAAATCATTATGAAAATGATGGAAGTGAGCATAGAGGTTATCTACTTGAGGATATAAAAGTTAAAAAAAGTACAAACCAAAATGTGGAGCCTTTTAGTGATGAAAAGCTGCTAAGAGATGCTGAGATGATTATCTATCTTGCAAACCCTGTAAGACAATTTACAGAGTTTACACATAAGACTACAAATCTTGATGAAGTATCTGGTTTGTACCTTAGCGAAGAGTTTTTAGCTAACTCAGAGTTAAAAGAGGGACAGAGTGTTCGTGTGAAAAACTCTAATGGTGAAATTATTGTAAATATCGTAAGTGATAATAAAATCGCTGGGGATATAGCAGTCCTACCAACATTTGATACTAAAATAAATTCAGAGGCACTTTTTAACGGTTACCGTTTTAATAAAGCTTCGATTGAAAGGGTGTAATATATGGAAACAGCATATTTAATAGAGACAATTATAAAGATTGTTGTAGTTTTACTTGTCTTTTCTGCACTAGCAGGTATTGGGACTTATTTTGAGAGAAAGGTTCTTGCATTTATGCAAAGACGATTAGGGCCTATGAACGTTGGACCTTATGGTTTGCTTCAAGTCGCAGCTGATGGGGTAAAACTATTTACTAAAGAGGACGTAATTCCACAAAATGTGGTAGCTCCTATATTTAAGATAGCTCCTGTTATAACTGCAGCTACAGCATTTATGGCGGCAGCTGCTATTCCATTTTTGCCACAATTTACTATCTTTGGATACACAGTCCATCCAATAGTAGCAGATATAAACATCGGTATATTATATATCCTTGGAGTTATGGGGGTAGGCCTCTATGGTCCACTTCTAGGCGGTATGGCATCTGCAAATAAGTTCTCACTTATCTCAGCTGCAAGGGGTGCTGCGGTTTTTATCTCTTATGAGGTGGTAACTGGACTTTCTATCTTAGCACCTATTATGATGGTTGGTTCACTCTCACTTATTGACTTTAATAACTATCAAGCTGGGGGTATAGGTGACTGGATTATCTGGACTCAACCTGTTGCCTTTGTACTTTTTTGGATAGCTGCATTTGCTGAGACTGGAAGAACACCTTTTCACCTTATAGCAAACGACCATGAGATTATTGATGGGTTTGGTACAGAGTACTCTGGTATGAGATGGGGGCTTTTCTTTATAGGCGAGTATGCAAATATGTTTTTTATGTCTTTTGTTATTCCTCTTCTTTTTTTGGGTGGTTTTGGTGATGGCAGTCTTTTAGGGGCTTTAGGACTACTTGGGAAAATGGCATTTTTCTTTTTCTTCTTTTTGTGGACAAGAGCTGCATGGCCTGATGTAAGACCAGATCAATTGATGTGGCTATGTTGGAAAGTGCTAATGCCAATTGCAGTTTTAAACATTTTAGTAACTGCTATAGTATTGATGTAAGGGGGTAGTGATGGAACAATTTAACAACAGAAATGTCTCAAATGAGTATTTCTTAGTAGACATAGAAGACTATCCAACTGATGGATGGGGTAAATTTAAACGAGTAGTAAAGCGAACCTTTAGAGCTGAGCTTTTTGTTGGGCTTTGGGTTGTTTTGCGTGAGATGGTAAAGTTTGATATCCACACAGTTAGCTACCCAGAAGAGAAGATGCCAATAGGTCCAAGGTATCGCGCTGTTCATGAGATGAAGAGACTTTGGGAATCAGATGCTGAGAGATGTATCGGTTGTGGACTTTGTGAGAAGATCTGCATCTCTAACTGTATCAGAATGGATACTAAGATAGATGCAGAGTCTCGTAAAGAGGTTAGCGAATATACTATAAACCTAGGTCGTTGTATCTATTGTGGTTATTGTGCTGAGGTCTGTCCTGAGCTTGCAATTACGCATGGTGGAGAGTATGAAAATGCCTCTGATCAAAGAGAGCATTTTATAGATTTTAAAACAATGCTCACACCATTAGAGACAATGAAAGCGGGGACTCAACTAGAGTTTGAAGGTTTTGGTGCTATTACACCACATGAAGATGAGCGTGTTAAAAAAACACCTCTAGCATATTAAGGAGTTTGATTATGTTTGAAGCGATTGCTTTTTATCTGTTTTCTTTTTTGACAATAGCGATGTTCTACATTACAGTTACAACATCACAAGCATTATATGCTCTATCGGCATTAGCAGCAGGAATGATTTTTATATCAGCATTTTTCTTTATTTTGGGAGCTGATTTTTTAGGTGCGGTGCAGATTGTAGTTTACTCTGGTGCTGTTATGGCTCTTTATGCTTTTGGGATGATGTTTTTTGACACAACAAGAGATGTAAAAGAGAAAAAAGGCAACAAGTATCTAATTACTGGACTTGCTACATTAGCTGCTATTTTGGTAGTTGTTATAGTCTCAGCTCCACTTATTGGAGAAAATATTAGCGCTTACTACCCTATGACTGAGGGAGCAGGAAATACTCAAGAGATAGGAATGGTTCTCTTTACTAAGTATCTTGTTCCTTTTGAGCTTGCCGCAGTAATGTTGCTAGTTGCTATGATTTCAGGAATAGTACTCGCTGGTAAAAAGATGGACTTATCTCTTACTCTTATGAGTGATAGAGAGATTATAGAGATGAGAGAAGAAAAAAATAAAAAGGTACTTCTATGATGGAAATAGGACTCAATCACTATCTTGTACTATCTACTATTTTATTCTCCATTGGATTAGTAGGTGTGATGAGAAGAAAGAACTTACTGATGCTCTTTTTCGCAACTGAGATTTTACTAAACTCTGTAAATATTTCTTTTGCTGCGATTTCACATTTTTATGGCGACTTAACTGGTCAAATGTTCGCATTTTTTGTTATTGCAATTGCTGCATCTGAGGTTGCAGTAGGACTAGGACTACTTATAGTTTGGCATAAACGACACAATGCAATAGATCTTGACTTAATGTCAACGATGAAAGGATAGATATATGGAACTATTACTCTATACTGCACTATTTGCACCACTTGTGGGCTCTTTGTTTGCTGCACTATTTGGTGCATCACCAAAGACACTTGTGACAGGTGTTGTTACAAGCTTACTTCTTGGTGTCTCTCTAGTCGCTAGTACAATTCTTTTAGTATTTGTAATCACAAGTGGGCAGTTTGTTCATGTTGAGATGATGACTTGGATTGCTGCTGGTGATTTATATATTCCTTTTGGGTTTATTGTTGATCAGATAAGTGTTACTATGATGATGGTTGTTACTTTAGTCTCAACTGTTGTGCATGTCTATGCTATTGGTTATATGGATCACGATAAGGGCTTTAACAGATTTTTCTCATGGCTATCAGCATTTGTTTTTTCAATGATGGTACTTGTTATGAGTGATAACTTTGCTGGTCTTTTTATTGGCTGGGAAGGTGTTGGTCTTTGTTCTTGGGGTCTTATCGGATTTTGGTATCAAAAAGAGAGTGCTACTTGGGCTGCTAATGAAGCGTTTATAATGAACCGCATTGCAGACCTTGGTATGTTGATTGGTATCTTTTTAATCTACTGGAACACAGGAACACTTCAATATCATGGTGCTTTTGCAGCGATGCCAGCTTTAGAGAATGCTACATTAGTATGGATAGGAATCTTCTTGTTTGTTGGGGCTATGGGTAAATCAGCTCAGTTTCCACTTCACACATGGTTAGCAGATGCTATGGAGGGACCTACTCCAGTTTCAGCCCTAATCCACGCAGCTACAATGGTAACAGCTGGTGTTTACTTAGTTATTCGCTCACATGAGCTCTATGCACTTATTCCAAATATTGGATTATTTATCGCTAGTCTTGGTGCTTTTGTTGCGATATTTGCGGCTTCCATGGCTCTTGTAAATCGAGATATTAAGCGTGTAATTGCTTACTCTACTCTTTCTCAACTAGGCTACATGTTTGTTGCAGCAGGACTAGGCGCTTACTGGGTAGCACTCTTTCACCTAATGGCACACGCATTTTTTAAAGCACTTCTTTTCTTAGGTGCAGGTAATGTTATGCATGCAATGGATAGTGAACTTGATCCATTTAAAATGGGTGGTTTAGGTAAGAAAATGAAGGTAACCATGATAATGATGACATTGGCATCAGTAGCATTGGCAGGTATCTACCCATTTGCAGGCTTTTTCTCAAAAGATTTGATTCTAGAGGCAGCTTTTGTTGAACAGCACTATATTATATACACGGTTTTACTTGTAACTGCAGGTCTAACTGCGTTTTACTCTTTTAGAATTATTGCTTTGATTTTTCATGGAGAGGAGAGATATAAACTCTTTGGTTTTCATCCGCATGAAGCATATAAATTTATGCTTGTTGCAATGAGTCCTCTTCTTTTGCTAGCTATTATCGCAGGTTCATTTAAACTCTCATACTTTGAGATGGTAACTAATCTGCTTCCGGCGATCGAATATCATATCCACCATCCGCTCACATATTGGATTATAACGCTTGGTACTCAACTGTTTGTTATAGCTGCAATATTTTTTGCATACAAAAAATATATGAGTAAAAGTGTAAAAGTTCCAGATGGTACAAGTGCAATGGAGAAGAGTTTTTTCTATAAACTACTAATCAACCAGTACTATATTCCACGCTTTTATGAAGAGTATTTGATAAAACCTTATAGAGAGCTCTCAAATGTATTTTGGAGACATGTAGATCAAAAAGTAGTAGATGCTACAGTTGATGGGATTGCAAATGTTATCTATAGAACTGGCGAAAACAGTAGAGAAATGCAAAGCGGTAATCTCTCAACAATGTTAAAGTGGATGGTAGCAGGTCTTGTTGCACTTCTTTCTTTAGCGGTTGTTTTTGGATTAGCAACAAGACACTCTGATGAAATCATGTTGATTTTATCGGGCTTAGGAGTTTAATAGATGTTAGATAATATATTATCAATTTTGGTTTTCTTTCCAGCAATAGCAGCGATATTTGGTTTTGCTGTTGCAAAAGATAGTATAAGAGCTTATGGTGTTGCCGTTGCGTTTATAGAGTTTGCTCTATCTTTGTTATTGTGGTTTTCATTCGACTCTAGTGTGTCTGGAATGCAGTTTATGGAGATGGTTCCACTTGTTCCCTCTTTTGGAATCAACTATATACTAGGGGTAGATGGCATCTCTCTTTTTATAGTAATACTAGCTTCGTTTTTTACTATGATAGGTATAGCATCTCTTGGTGAGACTAAAAATGTTAAAAACATGATAATCTCACTTCTATTTTTGCAGATGACAATGGCTGGTGTTTTTGTAGCACTTGATGCTATTGTATTTTATGTTTTTTGGGAGCTTTCACTCGTTCCGATGTTATATATCATCGGTGCATGGGGTGGACCTCTTAGAATTTATGCCTCAGTGAAATTTTTCCTCTACACTTTTACAGGTTCGCTTATTATGCTAGTTGGTATGCTTTTTATGGCGTACTTTTACTACCAAGCAACAGGCACATGGAGTTTTGCGTTTTTAGAGTGGTATAGACTTATACTTCCTGAGACATTTCAGTTATGGTTATTTGCAGCATTTTTCATCGGTTTTGCAATCAAAGTTCCTATGTTTCCATTTCACACATGGCTACCATACGCTCACGGTCAAGCACCAACTATTGGTTCTGTGATACTAGCGGCAATTTTGCTAAAGATGGGAACATACGCGTTTATTCGCCTTTCACTTCCGATGTTTCCAGATGCGTCAGTATTTTTCATGTTTCCTATAGCAATTATTGCTATTATAATGATTATATATACAGCTATGGTAGCTTATGCTCAAGAGGATATCAAGCAAGTTGTAGCATATTCATCTATCTCGCACATGGGTGTTATCATCTTAGGAACATTTGCACTAAATGTTGAGGGTATTACAGGTTCTGTCTTTTTGATGATAGCTCACGGTGTAGTCTCTGGAGCACTCTTCTTGCTTGTTGGTGTTATATATGATAGAAGACACACTAAGATGATGGCTGAGTTTGGTGGACTTGCATCTGTAATGCCGCGATATGCTACCATCTTTGGAATCATGCTTATGGCATCTGTTGGTCTTCCTCTAACTATAAACTTTGTTGGAGAGTTTTTAAGCCTTTTAGGTTTCTATCAACAATCACACATCTTAACTCTTCTAGCTGGAATAGCTATTATAGTTGGCGCTATCTATATGTTAGCAGCTTATAAAAAGATGTTTTTTGGTGAAGTTACAAATGAAGAAAATAGAAATCTCCCAGATGTAAACAAAAGAGAGCTTGTAGCTCTTGTTCCTCTTGTTCTTATCACAGTTTGGTTAGGTGTCTATCCTAAGCCTCTCTTAGAACCGATTAGCAACTCAGTTAAATCAGTTGTTCAGCTGATGCACGACAAGGCTATTAGCGAAGAAGCAAAAAAGAGAATCCCTAACCTAATGGACGGGGTTACTAGAGTTAAGGAGGCAAACTAATGTTAGAGCCAGTAAATGTTTCGCTAGAGTCATTAAATTTGATGACTCTCGCACCGATGTTAATCCCTATCATTGGTGCTTTATTAATCTTAATCATTGATATTTTCAAGAGTGATTTAGATAAAACCCTTTATGTAATGATAAGTATCATTTTCTTGCTAATGGACCTTGGTGCAATTGCACAAACAGCTGGTATATTTAATGAAAGTGGCACTATAATGGGTGTCTTTGATGTGATGCTAATAGATGGTATTGCTATCTTAGCACAGTTTATTATAGTTGGTGCATCACTACTCTTTATCCCGTTAGCTCTAACACATAGTAGATTTCATGAGTTTTCTTACTCTGAATTTTTTGCACTCTTTTTGTTTATGCTTGGTGGTTTTCAGTTTATGGTTGCCACAGACAATCTAATCTTAATCTTTGTAGGATTAGAAACATCATCTCTTGCACTTTACACATTGATAGCTATGCATAACCGTGATAAGGCTTTTGAAGCGGCGGTTAAGTACTTCACTATGGGAGCACTAGCAGCTGGTTTCTTTAGTTTTGGTGCAATGGTGTTTTATGCACTAACTGGTTCTGTAGAGATTAACCAAATAGCTACAGTGTTAACAGAAAATGGCTTTGCTGATATGGGCTTTGTACTTGTTGGTACAACCTTTCTCTTAGGAGCTATAGGGTTTAAACTATCTCTTGTTCCATTTCATACATGGGCGCCTGATGTTTATGAGGGCTCATCTGCTGCAACAGCTGGATTTATGTCTATAGTTCCAAAAATAGCGCTTTTTGTTGTAGCTATGAGATTATTTGAGTTCTTGATTCATAGCGGTGTAGTATGGTTAGAGATAATTCTCTATATAATAGTTGTTGTAACAATGACTGCTGCAAATATCTGGGCATTAGTACAAGACGATGTAAAGAGAATGCTCGCATATAGCTCTATCTCTCACGCTGGTTTTGTAATGGCTGCGGTTCTAATAGGTACTACTCAGTCAAACAGTGCTCTGTTTTTATACTGGATACTATTTAGTTTTACAAACCTTGGCGCGTTTAGTATGCTTTGGATTTCTCGTCAAAAGCATCTACCACTTCACCAAAGCTCAGACCATAGTTATAACAAGTTTGCAGGTATGGTTCAAACGGCACCAGTTGCAGCGACTATAATGGGGCTTTTCATGCTAAGTTTAGCTGGTCTTCCTCCCTTTGCACTATTTTGGGGTAAACTCTATATGATATCATCAGCAGTCTCTGGTGGATATACAGTTTTAGCCCTTATTATGGCACTAAACTCTGCGATAGCTGGATACTACTACTTAAAACTTATAGTTTTTATGTTTATGAGAGAGCCAATTATTAACAAAGATGGACATGTTTTTGTATCAAATGCAACACATCCATTAAGAACTATTATCGGTTTTGCAGCGGTGGGAACTATATTTGCTTTTGTTGCAATAAATCCTATCTTAGAGTTTATTACAGCTCTAGTATTTAAAAGCGGCTACTAACTGATTTTGTACACTAAAACGAACTCGTCCGTTTTAGTGGCAGGGACATTCTGTCCCTTGCAACCCCCTGAAGCTACGAAAAACAAGTTTTTCGAGAGTACAAAATCTTCGCTCTAGGACAGATTAATTATTAAGCAGTAAAGGAAGAAGATTTGTTAAAGTGGATGCTTTTAGCCTTTTTCTCTTTTAATCTTTTTGCACTTGATGTCTCTATTCAAGGTGCAAGAACAAATTTTGATGACTACTCAACACTTCATATAAAAGACAGAGATAGATTTTTATGTCAAGAGATGAGAGATGATTTTAAAGAAGTAGTGCAGATAGTATGCGCATTCTCAAAAGCTCCTGCAAAAGACCTAAAACCAATCCAAAATGACTTTTTTAAAATAGAATCACAGATAAAAAATAAAACATTTTTCCTAATCATTACACCTTTTAAAAAGATGAAACTATATCCAGTTGTGTTTAACTTAAAAGAAGACGATAATGTTTTTGAAGCTAATGCAGAACTTGCATCTCACTGGATGATAGTTGGGTACATTAATGAGATGCCATTTTTAAAAAGCCAAGAGAAACCAGATGTAGCAATAAACTTTCCATTTTTCTTAGATAAAGACAGACTTCCCTATGTTGGAAGCCTCGATATGGAGGGTAAACCAGTTCATATCAAAGAAGTCAACGATGTAAGCGAATATCTAAAGATAAAAAAACTCTATGCGCAAAAAGATTATGAAGGCTCTTTAGACCTTATAAATGAAGTTATGCACGAGTATCCATCTTCACTCTTTAAGGCTGAACTTCTCTACTATAAGATAAAAGTTAACGCTAAATTAGAGGGCAATAATGATGAAGTTATAGAGTTATCAAAAATCTATCTAAGAGAGTACTCATCAGATGATAATGTAGCTGAGATTTTATCTCTTATTGCTAAAGCTTACTCTAAGGAGGGCATCTCTACTCAGGCTGATTACTTCTTTGATAGGTTGTTCAGTGAGCATGGAGATTCCCCATTTGCAAGGTGGGGCTATATATATAAAGCCGAGATGTTAGAAGAGTCAGGAGCATCTTCAAAAGCTTTAGCATTCTATGAAAAAGCTCTAAATGAGACAAAGGATATAGATATCGCAGCTACAGCTGCTTTTAAACTTGCACAATACAATGTTGCAAGAGAGAATCATAAGATTGCAAGTGAGTATGCAATGAAGATAGTAAATGCAAAACCTAGTTTCTTTGCCTCGAAGTATGAGGAGTCTTTAAGAGTTATGGACTCTCTTTTTGAAAAAGAGGAGTACGAAGTAGCTGCAGCCATTGCACAAGCGCTTTTAGATGAGATAAATGCGGAGTATATTGAGTATGAATCTTTAGTTAAAGATGTTGGCGTTTGGCTTTCAAAAACTCCTAAAAAACAAGAAGCACTTATGGCACTCAATAAGTACTTTGAGATATTTCCTGATGGACTTTTCGAGCCTGAGGTTCAAGTAGCAAAAGACTCACTATTTTTTGATGTAAGTGATGCAAATTTAACTACTAAATTAGCAGACTATGAGAAATTAGAAGAGACATATAGAGATGACACTATAGGCAAGAGAGCCATATATGAAAAAGCAAAGCTAATGCTTGAGAACTCAATGTATAAACAAGTTTTAGCAGTCAAAGATAAACTTTTAGAGCTAGATGCAACAAGCTATGAAGATACACAAACCATTATAAACGATGCCGCTGTTGGAGCTATGGAAGAGGCACTAAAAGAAAAAGAGTGTCATAGCGTTTTAAATATAGCGGCGCAGTACTCCATAAAACTATCTGATAGTTGGGATGATGGCATCTATGAGTGTGCCATGAAAGGTGCTGACTTTATACTTGCAAAAAACACAGCCCTAAAAAATTTAAAATCACAAGATTTAGAAGTTAGGAAGAAGTGGCTATATCGCTATATAAAAGTTGATTTTGCAACAGGAAACTATAGTGATGTAATAAAGGCATCAAAAGATCTAGTAATACTAATATCACAAGATAAAGACTCCGAGTACAAAGATGTTTATAGAATTTTATTTGATACCTATCAAAGGCTCGAAGATGCAAGCAAAATGGTAGAGGCTATTGTAGAGATAGAGAGGGTTTATGGGGATAGTTACATTGATATAGAGAGATATATCTCAGTGATGGCAATAGGAAGCCAAAGAAACGATAATAACCTAGTCATAAAGTACGCCAATGAAGTTATGAAGATACAAGAGGCTTCAAACTCTTATGTTCAGAGCCCATTTGTAGAGTTTGCGCTATATCAAGCCTACATAAATAAAGAGGATTTAAACAGAGCGTTAGAGGTTATAAAGTCTTTAGATGATGTGAAAATCTCAGACTCAAACAGGGCTAGGCAGAAGTATCTCTTAGGTACTGTTTATGAAAAACTTTGGAGAGGCGAAGATGCCGATGAAGCGTATGGTAAGTCCATAGAAGCTGATGAAGACTCCGCTTGGGCAAAGCTAGCAAAAACTGCTAAAGAGTCTAGGTCGCTATAAACTTTTCAAGGAAGCGAGGTCTTAACCTCGTAGATAAGACTTGTAAGTTGTTCCTTGATTTTAAAGTCGCACCGTGCGAAGCCCATCTGAGTTTTGGATTTTTAAGAGTTTATTTGCTTTCTTTTGGGTACTTCACAAAGATAGACTCAAAACTTATAGTAAGAGCTCTTTAGAGTTTTTGAAAAAACTCATTAAACTTAGTTAGGAGTTTTTTATCATCTGTTATATACATAACTTCATAGTTTTTACTAAAACTCTTTTTAGTCCAGTTTAGACTTCCAAAAACAACTGTTTTTTTATCAAATATGGCTATCTTTGTATGAAGTTTTTTCTTTAGCACTTTAGCATCTATGTGTTTAAAATCGACATCTTTTTTATCGTAAAATATCTTTACAATAACACCTCTTTTTTGAGCCTTATCTAAGAGCTTTGCCAGTTTTTGATCTCCAAAATTGTACATAGCTATATCGATGTTATGCTCTGAGTTTTTGATGAGTTTTTCAATCTCCTCATAAGCCACCTTAGCATCTTGAGGAAAAAAGTAGAGGTTATCTTTGGCATATAAACATATACTTAGAAGTAAAATGACAAGTATTTTCATGCTAGAAGCCTCTCAAGTTCACTCAGTTTTGCAGAAACTATACCCTCAAACTGTGTGCGGTTAAAAGTTTGTTGCCTTTTTGCAAGCCCAGCTGTGTGTGCTGAGATTAACTCGCTCATCTGCTCTTTTGTGCACTTAGCATCTAGAAAATCTAAGACTTCAACTATACCTATGGAGTTCATAGAGTGGGGCGCTCTTGTGTATTTTTGCTCCAAATAACAGACTTCATCTATAAGCCCAGCATCTAGCATCTTTTGTGTTCTTGTTTTTATACGCTCTCGTAAGATCTCCCTCTCTACATCTATGTTATAAATAGGCAGATTTTCTATAATAGGTTTTGGAGGATTTGCCCTAAAGTACTCACTAGGAGTTAGCCCTGATGCCAAAAAAATAAGGAGTGCTTTTTCTATCCTGTAGGCATCATTTGGGCTTATGCTCTTCATATACTCTTTATCGGCATCGTAGAGCAAACTATAGCACTCTTTTAACTCTTTTAACCTCTCTTTTACGTCGAGTTTTATCATCTCTTGTATGTTAGGAAGCACTGAGAGACCGCTTAGAAGTGACTTTAGATAAAAAGAGGTGCCACCTACAATGATAAGATTTTTACCCTCTTTTTGACACAACTCTTTTACTTGTTTATATAGCTTTATAAATATCTCAACACTAAAATACTCATCAGGATAGAGTTCATCTATACCAAAATGTTTGATACTTTGTAGCTCTTGTTTTGATGGTTTTGCTGAGACGATATCTATCTCTTTGTAGATGCTAAGAGAGTCTATGGAGAGGATATAGGCGTCGATTTTGTGTGCGATTTTGATAGCTAAATCACTCTTTCCAGAAGCAGTTGGTCCTATGATTGAGAGTTGTTTTATGGTAGTGTTCATGGCAAAATTATATCATTTTAAATCAACTTTGGGTAAAATAAACTCAAAAATCTCCCAAGGCAAAAACTTGCAAAAATATATCAACAAAATAAAAGACTTTAACGAACTTGTAATGTTTGAACACTCTATTTTTTCACTTCCATTTATATTTATAGCTATGATAGTTGCAGCTGATGGTTGGTTTGGATTTTGGCTTCTTTTTATGGGTGTTTTAGCTGCTATTAGTGCAAGAAACTTTGCGATGGGATTAAATAGATATGCTGATCGTGATATAGATGCCGCTAACCCTAGAACTGAGTCGCGGCCAAATGTAGATGGCAGACTAGATGCCTCAAGTATAATGATTTTTGTAGTTGTAAATGCCTTAGTTTTTGTAGCAGTGGCTTATATGATAAACGACTTAGCACTAAAACTTAGTCTTCCTATCTTGTTTGTTTTGGGCTCTTACTCCTACTTCAAAAGGTTTTCTCATTTTGCACACATGGTTCTTGGCATCTCTTTAGGTTTAGCTCCAATTGCAGGAGTTGTAGCGGTCGAGGCAAATATTCCACCTTGGTCAGTGATACTAAGTCTTGGTGTTATTTTTTGGGTGGCTGGGTTTGATCTACTCTATTCACTTCAAGATATAGAGTTTGACAAAGAGCACTCACTCTACTCTATCCCTTCGAGATTTGGGGCTGATGCTACTCTTTTTATATCACTTTTGTTTCATATGTTCACTGTTATTTTTTGGGCACTCTTTGTTTGGATAGCGGGACTTGGGCTTTTTGCTTACTTAGCAGTGATACTCAGTGCTCTTATGCTAGGATATGAACACAAGCTTGTAAGGCGAGATTTTACACAGATAGACCGTGCTTTTTTTACAGTAAATGGTTACTTAGGGGTTGCTTTTTTAATCTTTATAATCCTAGATAAGGTTGCTTCATGAGCGTCCGTTTAGTTACAGCGCATATTAGTATGGCTTACGATGAACTTAGTGTTGATGAAGATGGATTTAACAAAGAATTTTCACAACTAAGCGAGAGTGATGATGATCCAATCAGTCAATGGCTAAAGCTTGCAAAAGGTAGAGGCGAGACAGCTGATAGCGATCCTGTGCTACTTAACTTAATAGTAGAGCTTCACAGAAAGATAGATGCACTAGAGATGTTTTTGAAGAATGAAAAGCCAAAAAGAGTGCATTTAAAACATATGGTAGATATAGAGTCTATTGGGTTTGAACACTTTAAAGTTAGTTCAGATGTCTTCGTGAGTGGAGTAGAATATTATGCAAGAATTGAGGTGCCAGTGCATCCAAAAAGAGATGTTCCGATTTTCTTTAGAGCCATTGATGCATCACTTGCAGAGATTACGAAGATACATGAGAGAGATGAAAAAGAGTGGGGCGCATATTTGACGGCTAGAGAGAGAGTCTTAATCCGTGAGGCTAAAGCTAAATGAGGTATCTTGAGCTTTTAAACATAGAGTACATCGTAGTTGCAATGGCCGCTATGATTTTATATCTTATCTATTTTGTACTCTCAAAAGACTCAGAATCACATAAAAATATCCGCTCAGTAGCATCTGTGGTAGAGGACTTAAATAGAGAGATTTTCTACTTAAAAAAAGAGTTAGATGCAACAAAAAAAGAGATAAAAATTCACAACTCTCGCATGAGCGATGAGGATATTTACGCAGAAGTAGAGAGAACTACTTATGACTTAGTAAAGCCTTTGTCTATGGGGCTTAAAAGAGTTGAAGAGACTCTAGTTATCATGGATGAGCAGTTAAATCTTAGGATAGCAACCATACAAAGTGGAGTAAAACAGATATCTATTCCCACTTCAGTTCATGGAAATGATGATGAGAAAATCATCTCTCTTTTTAAGCAAGGTGTCTCACTAGAGACTATCTCAAAAGAGCTCCATATCTCAAAAGCAGAAGTAGAATTTGTCCTAAAGATAAATAAAATCAAATAATGGCAGATAGAAAACTCTTTACACTTGTCTCTTTGATGATTCTCATAAGTGTTATCCTAACATACTCACTCTCTGCATACACAACTCTACTTTTTGGAGTAAATGAGTTTCACTTTGCTCTAAGGCAGTCTATTTTTGGTCTGATTGCTATTATTGTTATCTGGCTATTAGCACAGCTAGACCCTGATAAGTGGTTAAAAAGAGTGGGGCTAACTCTCTTTTTTGGCTCTATGATTATGATGATGGCAATGCCATTTTTACCAGAGTACTTAGTCTCAGAGGTTGGTGGTGCTAAGAGATGGATAAAACTTTTTGGGTTTTCACTCGCTCCTGTTGAGTTTTTTAAAGTTGGATTTGTTTACTTTTTAGCATGGAGTTTTTCAAGAAAACTAGGTCATCATGATGGTATGGGAATTGGCGCAGAGTTTAAACGTTTTATCCCATACGCATTGGTTTTTGTTGGAGCTATGTTTATGATAGCTTTTATACAAAACGACCTAGGACAAGTTGTAGTTCTTGGGATGACTCTTCTTTTTATGCTGATGTTTGCAGGGAGTAGTTTTAGGTTCTTCCTCTCACTTTTATCTATATCTATGTTGTTTTTTCTGTTTTTTATAATGACTGCAGAACATCGCATAAGCAGGATTAAATCTTGGTGGGCACTAGCTCAAAATAGTGTTTTAGAACTTTTTCCAGCAGCCATCGCTCAAAAATTAAGAGTTCCAACAGAGATAGAGCCTTATCAGATAGGTCACTCATTAAACGCTATACATAATGGTGGCATCTTTGGAACAGGGCTTGCAAATGGGACTTTTAAACTGGGTTTTTTAAGTGAAGTTCATACAGACTTTGTCTTAGCTGGACTTGCAGAAGAGTTTGGCTTTATGGGTGTTTTTGTGGTGGTTATACTCTTTATGTGGATATTGCAGAGAATTTTCAAAATCGCAAACCGTTCAAGAGATAGATGTGCCTACCTTTTTTCACTCGGAGTTGGCTTACTTTTGTCATTTGCTTTTTTGATAAATGCTTACGGCATAAGTGGGATTACTCCCATAAAAGGGATTTCAGTTCCTTTTTTAAGCTATGGGGGTTCAGCTGTTATAGCCGCAGCCATGGCAGTTGGAATGGTGCTTATGGCATCTAAAAAAGCAGAGATGTAAAAGAGGTGATGATTTGAAGTTATGTATCACAGGTGGCGGAACTGGTGGGCATCTGATGATAGCAGATGCACTATCAGCCAAAGCACTAGAGAATGGTTATGAAGTGATTTTCATAGGCTCAACAAGTGGACAAGATAAGAAATACTTTGAGGGAATTAGTAACTTTTCTTATGTCTATTTTTTAAACACAAGTGGGGTGGTAAATAAAAAGGGCTTCGCTAAAGTAAAAGCCTTATGGAATATTTTTCGTGCATTTTTAGCTTCAAGAGAGATACTAAAAAAACACAAGATAGATGCCACTTATAGTGTAGGTGGCTTCTCAGCTGCTGCTGCATCTTTTGCCTCACTAAGCCTAAAAATCCCACTTTTTATACATGAACAAAATGCAGTAGAGGGCAGACTAAACTCTCTTTTGAAGCCATTTGCAAAGAGGTTTATATCAGCTTATGATAAAGACTCACCAATAAAAGGCTACCCTGTAAAAGATGTTTTCTTTGAGAGTCAAAGGGTAAGAAAGAGATTAAAATGCATCATATTTTTAGGCGGTTCTCACGGCGCAAAGACTATAAATGACCTAGCTCTTAGCGTGGCAAAAGAGCTTAAAAAAAGAGATATTAAGATCATTCATCAAGCTGGAGAGAGTGATTATGAGAGGGTAAAAAAAGGTTATGAAAATTTAAGTGTTGAAGTTGAGCTCTTTGGGTTTACAAAAGAGTTAGACAAGCTTATACAAAGAGCAGACTTAGCGGTAAGCCGTGGGGGAGCTAGCACGCTCTGGGAACTTAGCGCAAACGGACTTCCTGCCCTTTTTGTTCCATATCCTTACGCTGCATCTGACCATCAATTTCACAATGCTAGTTTTATTGTAAAAAATGAACTAGGTTGGTGTCAAAGAGAGGGAGAAGGGTTAAGAGAAAAACTCCTTAGCATCGTGGGTGAATCCTTAGAACAAAAAAGTAAAAAACTTATAGAGTATTCCAGAGAAGGAGTTGCAGACCTGATGATAAAAGACATAAAAGAGGCTCTTAAATGATAAAAGAGCTAGCGCAAGATTTAGTTGATCTGATATTTGACTGGGGTTATGTTGGCATCTTTTTTTTGATGGCAGTTGAGAGTTCATTTATCCCTTTTCCAAGTGAGATTATACTTGTTCCAGCGGGATATTTAGCGTCACAAGGCGAGATGAGTATATCTATGATAATGCTAAGCGGCTTAGGTGGTTCACTGCTTGGCGCATTTATAAACTACTATCTCGCACTTAGTTTAGGAAGAAAATTTTTAAAGAGATATGGTAAGTATTTTTTTATCAAAGAGAGTGCACTAGAGAAAATGGATAGCTTCTTTGATAAACATGGCCATATCTCTACTTTTACAGGAAGACTCATCCCAGGAATAAGGCAACTCATCTCCATCCCTGCAGGTTTAGCTCGTATGAATATAGTTACTTTTTCAATCTATACAGCGCTAGGAGCTGGCATCTGGGCATTTATACTTACGATGCTTGGTTATTTTATAGGTGAAAATCAAGAGCTACTGGGTATTTACTTAAAACAGATTACAATTGTGGTTCTAATAATTTTAGCGATATTAGGTTCATGGTATATTTATTATCAAAAAGGAATTAAAAGTTGAGCAATTTAGAATATATGTTTCACACCGGTTTTTTAGGAACAAGGGCACCGTTTTTTATGGACGTTGTCACGCTAATAGTTGCATTTTTACCACTTTTAGTGGCATTTGCTATCTTCTTAGCAAGAGCCAAAAAATACAAACTACACTCCTATGTACAGATATTTATATTTGCATTTTCTGTTATAGTTTTGGGATATTTTGAGACTGGTGTAAGGATGGCTGGCGGATTTAATGCGTTTATGCAAGAGAGTTCTGTCTCTCACAACTACGCTTTTGTAGTCTTAGTCTTTCATATAGCCGTCTCCATTATTACGCTAATAATTTGGGGAATGGCAATTACAATGTCTAAAAAATTACTAAAACAGAACAAACATAAAAAGATAGGAATCATAACATTTAGCGGAGTTGTACTAACATCACTAACAGGCATCTGGGTTTACTTTTTGATGTTTGTGTATTAATGGCAAAAGGACGAGGTTAAAACCTCGCTTCCGAGAGTGTTTCTCGTTCCCAAGCTCCAGCTTTTCTCGTTCCCAAGCTCCAGCTTGGTAATGCGTACTTAACTCAGCTTCTATGCGTGCCCATCGAGGACGATAGGAACGAGAAAAAGTTCCACCTCAGTAGAGGATGAAACGAGAGATAAAAGAGGCACTAATGCCGAGGGCTTTCTGCCGAAGAAAACCAAGCGTTAGCGTAGTAAAACGGACTTGTTCGTTTTGCGTGATAAATGAATAGGGAAAGGTTCCCTTAAATTTAT
>JAVEST010000038.1:0-15623 GCA_034006465.1 Sulfurimonas sp.
TGCCGAGGGCTTTCTGCCGAAGAAAACCAAGCGTTAGCGTAGTAAAACGGACTTGTTCGTTTTGCGTGATAAATGAATAGGGAAAGGTTCCCTTAAATTTATAAAATAAATTAAAGGAAAATATAATTATGCTAAAAATAGACGACAAAGCACCAGAGTTTTGCTTGCCAAATCAAGATGATATTGAGATTTGCTTGAGGGATTTAAAGGGAAAATGGATAGTTTTATACTTTTATCCAAAAGATAATACTCCAGGTTGTACAACTGAGGCTTGTGAATTTACTGAGGCTGCACCTGATTTTAGTGAGTTAGATGCCATAATTATAGGCGTTAGTGCAGATTCAACTAAAAAACATCGAGACTTTATAGAAAAAAAAGAGCTTGGCATCACTCTACTTAGTGATGAAGAGACTACAATGATGCAAGAGTATGGTGTTTGGCAACAAAAGAAAAACTTTGGCAAAGAGTATATGGGGATAGTTCGCACTACTTTTATTATAAATCCTGATGGAATTATAAAAGCTGTGTTTGAAAAAGTAAGAGTAAAAGAGCATGTTGAAAAAGTAAAGCTTGAGCTTCAAGGGCTACAAAAGGCTTAAGAAAAAGCTATTTTTAAAATAAACTTCAGTATAATTCGCGGATTTTTCTTTTTTTAAAGAAAATATTAACAGAAAGTGT
Organism: Sulfurimonas sp.; assembly: GCA_034006465.1. Classification (GTDB taxonomy): domain Bacteria; phylum Campylobacterota; class Campylobacteria; order Campylobacterales; family Sulfurimonadaceae; genus Sulfurimonas. The sequence goes on from JAVEST010000038.1 coordinate 679, forward strand.
CAAAAAGTTAGTGCAACTCTCTTTTTTAAGGGAAATTTGTTCGGCACTCTCAAAGCTAACTAACTATAAATCAAGGCTAAAAAGCCTGTTTAAGGATACCTAATGGTAACTATGAAAGACCTATTGGAATGTGGTGTACACTTTGGACACCAAACTCGTCGTTGGAACCCGAAAATGAAAAAATACATCTTTGGTGTTCGTAAAAATATCTACATCATTGACTTACAAAAGACTCTTCGTTATTTCCGTAACACATATACAATCGTTATGGATGCAGCATCTGAGGGTAAAACTGTTCTTTTTGTTGGTACAAAAAAACAAGCTCGTAACTCTGTAAGAGATGCAGCTATAGCTTGTGGTATGCCTTATGTTGATAACAGATGGTTAGGTGGAATGCTTACTAACTTCCCAACTATTCAAAAGTCAATCCGTAAACTTGATGTTATTACTGAGATGCAAGAAAATGGTCAAATCGATCTTTTAACTAAGAAAGAAGCTTTAATGCTTACAAGAAAAAAAGAGAAACTTGACGTATATTTTGGTGGTATTCGTAATATGAAAAAACTACCAGATATGCTTTTTGTTGTTGATGCTGTAAAAGAGCACATCGCAGTTTTAGAAGCAAGATGTCTTGGTATCCCAGTTGTAGCTCCACTAGACACTAACTGTGACCCAGATCTTATCACTTACCCAATCCCTGGAAATGACGATGCTATCCGTTCTATCCAACTTTTTTGTCGTGAGATGACTGATGCAATCAACGAAGGTAAAGCTCTAAGAGATGCACCAGCCCAAGAAGAAGTAGCAGAGGAAGAGACTTCAACTGAGAAAGTTGCAGTAGCTGAGGAAGCACCAGTAGCAACAACAGAGGAAGCATAATCATGGCAGATATAACAGCAGCAATGGTTAAAGAGTTGCGCAGTGCAACTGATGCTCCGATGATGGATTGTAAAAAAGTTTTAGTTGAAGCTGATGGAGACATGGCAAAAGCAACTGAACTTCTAAAAGAAAGAGGAATCGCAAAAGCAGCTAAAAAAGCTGATAGAGTAGCAGCTGAGGGTCTAGTTGGTTTTAAAATCGCTGATGACTTTAGCAAAGCTACTGTAGTTGAGATAAACTCTGAGACTGACTTTGTTGCTCAAAATGAAGGCTTTCAAAAATTAGTAAAAGATACTGCAGAAGAGATTTATAATAATCAACCTGCTGATGTAGCTGCTCTTATGGCTTCTAATTTTGGAGCAACTTTTACAAATGCTGTTACTAAGATAGGTGAGAAGATTGAAGTTCGTCGTTTTGCTACTCTTAGTGCAGATGCTACTACTGCACTAAATGGTTATATCCACTCAAATAACCGTATAGCAGTTATAGTTTTAGCAAAGTGTGATAGTGCAAAGACTGCTGAGGGTATGCGTGACACTCTTAAGCAAGTAGCTATGCATGCATCTGCTATGAAGCCTACAACTCTAAGCTACAAAGATTTTGATGCTGAGTATGTTGCTAGTGAGACTGTTGGTAGAATTGAAGCTATCAAAAAAGAGAATGAAGAGTTAGTTCGTTTAGGAAAAACTCTAAAAAATGTACCTCAGTACATCTCTATGAGTCAACTTACAGATGCAGTTTTAGCACAAGCTGAAGCTGATATCAAAGCTGAACTTAAAGCTCAAAATAAACCAGAGAAGATCTGGGATAAAATCATCCCAGGTTCACTAGCTCGTTTTATCGATGATAATACTACACTAGATAAAGAACAAGCTCTACTAGATCAAACTTATGTTCTAGATGACAAAAAAACAGTAGCTGAGGCAGTAAGTGCTGCAGCTAAAGAACTTGGCGGAACTGCTGAGATAGTTGAATTTGTTCGTCTTGAAGTAGGTGAGGGAATCGAGAAAAAAGTTGACGACTTCGCTGCAGAAGTTGCAGCACAAATGGGATAAATCCACTTTATCTTTACGCCTTGGCGTAAAGATAATACCTCTACACTAAATATTTTCATATAATAAAAAATGATGATATACTCTCATCATGGAAAAATCAAATAAAATCATTATCATTGGTGGCGGTTACGCTGGCCTACGCACTGTCGAATATCTAGCTAAAAATAAACAGAATCAAATCACACTTTTTGATAAAAATTCATACCACTATATGCAAACAGAGGTTTACGATCTTATCGCAAATGAAGAAGATTTTGCACAAGTCGCATTGGATCTATTTACCTTTTGCATGGGCTTTGAAAATGTTGTTTTTTGTAAACAAGAGGTAGCGAGCGTTGATTTTGCTAATAAAAAAGTCATAACCCAAATCCAAAGATATAGTTATGACTATCTAGTTATTGCAGTAGGTGCTAAAACAAAGTTTGTCTCAAATATCGAAGGCTTAAAAGAGCACTCTTATGGTGTTAAGTCACTTCTTCATGCTATGTACTTTAAGCAAAGATTTGAAATGTCGCTCTTTACCAAGGTAAGAGAGGGCGGAACTAATGCTAAACCCTTAAATATAATAGTAGCAGGTGGTGGACTTAGTGGAGTAGAAATCGTTGCACAGATGGCATCTTACTCAAGAGAATTTTACAATAGAAATAACTTTATATGCAGAACTTTAAATATAGTGCTAATAAACTCTTCAAAAAACATACTAAAAGGTATGGATGAAAAACTTGTACAAAAGTCAAAAAAAAGACTTAAAGAACTAGGTGTTATAGTAAAAAATGAGAAAAGGGTTGTAGGACTCGATGGCGTTAGTGTAAAACTAAGTGATGGCGAAATTTTGCCTAAGGACTTTATGATTTTTGCAGGTGGAATTGAACCCAACACCTTAGTTAGCAGACTCAACTTAGATAAAAATGAGCGTGGCTATATTGAGACAAATGAGTTTTTGCAGGTAAAAAAACATAGTGAAGTATTTGCTATAGGAGACTGCACAACTATATATGATGCCAATGGCAAAGCCTTAGCACCTACAGCAGATATTGCAGAACAGATGGCAGAATATTGTGCTAAAAACATAGGAAATATGATATCAAACACAAAACCCCAAGCGTATAAAATCAGATCTCGTGGGATGCTTATAGCCTTAGGGCGGAACTATGCAGCATCTAAGGTTTTTGGGCTCTACTTTAATGGTTATATAGCATATGTAGTAAAAAAGCTAGTAGAGAGAGTGTATGCTATGAGGCTAAGTAGAGTTGCAAAGAGAGGTTGTGGAAAAATATTTGAGAGCTAAAAGATAGATTTTTATCTATAACTGATATAATCTCTCTTATGAATTTACTATCTGCAAAAAACATATCACACACATTTGAGTATGAACTATTTAGGGATGTCTCCCTGGAGCTTGATGAGGGTGACTCTGTAGCTATTATCGGCATCAGTGGAAGTGGCAAATCAACACTTCTGCACATACTATCTAGTTTGCTAAGCCCAGATAGAGGAAGTGTTGAACTCTTTGGTAAAAGTGTAGATGCGATGAGTAAAAAAGAGTTAGCAAAGATTAAAAGAGATGCATTAGGTTTAGTTTTTCAGTCACACTATCTCTTTAAAGGCTTTAGTGCAAAAGAGAATCTAGAAGTAGCTGCTATGCTCTCAAAACAAGAGATAGATGATGAAATTTTAAAAAAGCTTAGTATCTATGAAAATATGGAACAAAAGGTAACAGAGCTCTCAGGCGGACAGCAGCAAAGAGTCTCTATAGCTAGAGTTTTAACTAAGAAACCTCGTCTTTTGTTTCTTGATGAGCCAACAGGTAACTTAGATAAAACCACAGCAAATGAAGTTATGGATATATTTTTTGACTTTATAGAAAAAAATGCGGCAGCTATGATTTTAGTGACTCACGATGAGCAACTAGCATCAAGATGCAAGCGAGTCTATAGACTACAAAACAAAGAACTCCTTATGGTTAAGTGATAGAAGATGTCTTGGGCGGGAATTTTTACTGACACCTATGTAGTTGGCTTTGTTCTCTTGTTTTTTCGTTTTGCGGCACTTTTTATGGCTGCACCCATCTTCTCACATCAAAATATTCCTATGAATATAAAAGCTACTATGGCATTTTTCTTTACTATAGTTTTTTACTCATCCATGCCCCCATTGCAAATCGAGATAAATGCTGCAACTATATTTTTAGCCATACTAAGTGAGCTTTTCTTTGGTTTGGCTATAGGTGTTATCTTACTCTTAGCCTATAATGTCATCTCTTTTGCTGGTGGAATAATCTCTTTTATGATGGGTTTTTCAATGGCTAGTGCGATTGATCCGCAAAGTGGAATATCTATGCCAATAATCTCTCAGTTTTTGTCTCTACTCGGACTTATGGTACTACTCTCCATCGACCTACATCACTGGTTACTTCTTTTTATAGATGGATCACTTAGTGCCATACCTCTTGGTGGTTTTTTGATGGAGAAGAATCTTTTTGATTACACTATTCAAGCGACAGCAAATATGTTTTTAGTTGGATTTATGATAGCTTTTCCAATCATAGCATTAACATTTTTACAAGATATAATATTTGGAATGCTTATGAAGACGATGCCACAGTTTAACCTGCTTGTTATTGGTTTTCCTATAAAAATTGCCGTAGGCCTTATGGTTATAATAGCCACACTAACTGCTACAATGTTGATTTTAAAGACACAAATGCAAGGTGCATTTAACTACTTAGAGATGTTTTTTTAGTTTTTTTTGATACAATGATAGAATTTATGCCCTCAAAGGAAAGCTTGTGAAAATTTTACTTCTAAATGAAAATCCAGTAGTTACTAAGCTTGTCACGCTAAGTGCTCAAAAAACATCTGACGAATTAGACATAATCACTGACATAGAAGATTTGAAAACACAGAACTACGACCTTTTTGTAGTAGATGATGCTCTTTATACACAAGAAATTCTTGATGAAGTTAAAGAAAAAGTAACCTTTAGCAAGTCATTGTATATCTGTTCACGAGATGCTGAGGCAGTCGAGGGCTTTACAGAAACTTTAAGAAAACCATTTTTACCGACTGACTTAGTTGAGCTTTTTGCAAGCTTAGATAGCTCTGAGGAGCAGGCTAATAAAGGCGAGGATGAAATAGACCTAGCAAAAACACTCCATAGCGAGTCAGATGCTCAAGAAAGTGCAAAATCTTTAGAGTCAGATGGTGACTTAGAAGAGAATGATATTGAAGATGTTGACTTGGATATTATGGATGAACTTGAAAATTTAGATGGATTTGAAGAAATTGCAGTAGAAGATGCAAAAGCTCCTACTAAAGAAGATGATGAAGAACTTGATGATATGGATATAGATCTTGAAGAAGATGGGCTTGATGATATGGATATAGATCTTGAAGAAGATGGGCTTGATGATTTAGAACTAGATGGCTTGGACGAGGAAGATATTGAAAATAGCAATCAAGAAAATAGTGAGAGTATTTTAGATAAAGATGAAGTTCAAGAGGTACAAAATCTTCTTCAAGAGGCTGAGAAAGATGATGATGACTTAGATGATTTAGACTTTGAAGATTTTGATTTGGATGATGAAGAGTTAGATCTTGATGGTTTAGAAGATGAAGAGTTGGATGAACTTAGTCTTAGTGGTTTGGATAAATTAGAACTTGATGATGAGAGCAAAGAGGGAGAAAAAATAAAAAAAGATGATGAATTTAATCTTGATAGCTTAGAAGATTTTGATTTTGAGGATGAAGAGGCTCAAGATGAAGCGATTGATGAGATTGATGAGATTGATAGCAAGGTCGAAAAAGAAGAGGTAGTTGAAGATATAGAAGAAGACAAAGCACAAGAGACCAAAGATGACGAGTTTAGCCTTGATAACTTAGATGAACTAGAAGAGTTTGATCTTGAAGATGAATTAGCTCAAGAAGATGCATTAGCTCAAGAAGATGATATAGAAGAGCCTCAAGATGAAGATTTGCAAGATAGTGTAAAAGATGAAGATTTTGATGAGTTACAAGAGGCAGACGAGATGCACGAAGAGTTAACTCAAGAAGATGAGCTAAATATTGATGATATAAGCGATGATGATTTAGAGAGTACAATTGAAGATGCCGTTCTTGGACTTAGCGAAGAGGACTTAGAGAGTGAGCTTGATGAGGATGCGTTACTAGATATAGATATGAGTGATATTGATGAATTAGAATCGTTAAATGCTAGAGATATCAAACTAGCTATTGGCGAAGAGGTCGAAGATGAGGTGCAAGAAGAGTTTGAGGAGTTTGATGAAAATGAATCTCAAGAGCTTCAGGAATTAGAATTGCCACAAGAGATAAGCTCTGATGATGAGGGAGTAGAGTCCCTTAAAAAACTTCTAAAAGCACTTTCAGATAAAGATGTAGCAGCATCTTTAAAAGGTATGAAGATAAATATTAACATAACATTGGGCGATAAATGATGTATAAAAAAAACGGTGTTGTTTTAGTACTCTCTGGCCCTAGTGGCGCTGGAAAAAGCTCCCTAATAAATGCAATAGCAGATGATATAGGTGACTACTATTTTTCCATCTCTACGACTACCCGCCCTATGCGAAAGGGAGAAGTAGAGGGAGTTCATTACTATTTTGTTAGCAAAGAGGAGTTTCAAAAAGATATAGAGCAAGACCTTTTTTTAGAGTATGCACTAGTGCATGGAAATTACTATGGAACATCTCTAAAACCTGTTAAAGAAGCTTTGAGTCAGGGTAAGTTAGTAATCTTTGATATAGATGTACAGGGAAATACAGCCATAAAAAACAGGTTAGGAGATATTACGACATCAGTATTTATAACTCCTCCATCTCTATCAGAGTTAAAAAAGAGGCTAGTAGAACGCTCAACAGACTCTAGCGAGGTGATTGAAAATCGCATAAAAATGGCTAAAAGAGAGATTCAACGGACTTCGGAATATGACTTTGTGGTAATAAATGATGATTTTGATCTAGCAACAGATGTGTTAAGACAGATTGCAAAAACAGCAAGAATAAAAATCCCAACTCACAGAATAAATGAATTTGTTCAAAAATGGGAAGATATAGAGTAATAGCTTCTATTTTGCTCTAAGCTATAAGAGTAATTACAGCAAATTATAGCTATACTCTCGCAATAATTTTATAAAAAAAGGAAAGAACATGGGAATGCCTGGTGGAACTGAACTACTAATAATATTTGGAATTATCGTACTTTTATTTGGTGCAAAAAAGATACCTGACCTAGCAAAAGGGCTTGGTAAAGGAATCAAAAACTTTAAAAGCGAGATGAAAGAAGTTGATGAGGCTGAAATGGCTTCTACTGATGCTCCTAAAAAAGTAGAAACTGAAACTACAACTACAGCTTCAACAGAAGCTCCAAAAACTACAACACAAGCATAACTTTGAAACAACGAGTATCATCACTTTTGCGTGAAAAATTTGATTGTGACGTTGTTTTAGAAAAACCAAAAGATAGAAGTTTTGGACATTTTTCTACGCCAATAGCTTTCTCTTTAGCCAAAGAACTTAGAAAATCTCCAATGCTTATAGCTGAGGAGATAGCATCTTCATTTGATAATCATGAAATTTTCTCTAGCGTTGAATCTTTAAAAGGCTATCTTAACTTCCGTCTTAGCGAAGATTTTTTAAACGAGTATGCTTCTTGGGCCTTAGAAAATCAAGATGAATTTGGCAAACAAGAAAAAAAAAGTAAAATCTTACTAGAATTTGTAAGTGCAAATCCTACAGGACCACTTCATATTGGCCATGCAAGGGGCGCAGTTTATGGAGATACTCTTTATAGATTAGCAAAACATTTGGGTTATGATATTACTGCTGAGTACTATGTAAATGATGCTGGTAACCAGATAGACTTGTTAGGGCTCTCTATCCAACTCTACGGTAGAGAAAACATCTTAGGCGAGAGTGTAGAATATCCAGAGAGTTACTATAGAGGTGACTACCTTGATGCCCTTTCTCACGATGCTGTGGCAAAGTTTGGCAAAGAGATTCTAAGTGATGAATCTCGCCAAAAAGAGCTAGCACTTTGGGCTAAAGATGGAGTTATGAAGATAGTAGTTGGTACTCTTGCCGCTACAAATATCCATTTTGATAGCTTTGTAAATGAGTCATCTTTATATGATGATTGGCAAAGAGTTATGAAGAAGATGGGTGCTGGCATCTACGAAAAAGATGGTAAAGTTTGGATAGCTTCGCAAGTAAAAGGTGATGATAACGACAGAGTTGTTGTGCGCGAAGATGGAAGAGAAACTTATCTAGCTGGCGATATAGTCTATCATAACCAAAAGTTTGAGAGAGGCTACGATCACTATATCAATATCTGGGGTGCTGACCATCACGGTTATATCCCAAGAGTAAATGCAGCTGTTGAATATCTAGGATATGATAGCAAAAAACTAGAGACACTTCTTTCCCAAATGGTAAGCCTTTTAAAAGATGGCGAACCATACAAAATGAGCAAGCGCGCTGGAAATGTCATACTTATGAGCGATATTGTAGATGAGATAGGTTCAGATGCCCTTCGCTTTATATTTGCCTCAAAAAAGAGCGATACTGCACTAGAATTTGATGTAAGCGAATTTAAAAAACAAGATAGCTCAAACCCTATTTTTTATATACAGTATGCCCATGCAAGGATTCAAACTATCCTCTCAAAGAGTAACTTTAGTAAAGATGAAATTATGGCATCTTCACTAAAAGGACTCAATGAAAATGCAGATGCGCTACTCTTTGATGCACTTTTACTGCCAGAAGTCATAGAAGATGCATTTAGCTCTCGCCAAGTTCAAAAACTCCCAGAGTATTTAAAATCACTAGCGGCATCTTTGCACAAATTTTACTATGATGTAAGAATCATAGGAAGTGAAGATGAAGCAAAACTTCTAAAACTTTTAGAAGTTGTAGCGTTATCACTTAGAGTAGGCTTATCGCTTCTTGGCATAGAGGCAAAAAACAGGATGACAAAAGAGGACTAATCTTCATTGCTTTAGCAGTTTTTTGGAGACTGTTTAAAGCTTACAAAATTTTCGCAAGTGATTATTTTTAGGAATGCTAACTAGTGGCATTCTCTACGATGAGTTACGCATATTAGGCTTTAATATTAAAGTACACTTTACAAACCTTCTCTACGAGGTTAAAACCTCGCTTCCAAAAGATATATTAGGCTTTAAAGCTTACAAATTTTTCGCAAGTGATTATTTGTAGGAATGCTAACTAGTGGCATTCTCTACGATGAGCTTCGCATATTAGGCTTTAATATTAAAGTACACTTTACAAACCTTCTCTACGAGGTTAAAACCTCGCTTCCAAAAGAGATGTTAGGCTTTAAAATCTAAGGCCTAGAAAAAGTTTTTGGCTTGTGTAGGCTTCGCTAAGTATTAGTGGGATCCTTTGTGCTATCTTAAATTTATTTGAGGCTAGAAACACTATAAAAGAGAAGCTTTTTTATTCAATTTGCGAATTTAGCAAAATACCATAAATTAAGAAAGTATTTATCATAATATATGGTACTATTACCACTATATGAAGATAAATAATTTTGGATGAAAAAATGAGTATAAAAATTAGAAAAGCTTTAAGTGAAGACGCCCCTTTTTTGGCACAAATGATACTGCAGAGTTCTCGTGCTGAAAAAAAATATGGAATGTTTGATCTTATATTTGCAACTAAAAAAGATGAAGAGACTTTAAAATATTTAGAGAAGCTAACTACCACAAATGCTAAAAACTATTGTCATTACACTAACTTTTTAATAGCTGAGATAGATGGCGAGAAAGTAGGCTCGCTATGTACATATGAACCTAGGATTTCAACAAGAGACTCTTTTGTAGATGCAATAGAAGAGATAGAGAGACACAATGGCAGTAATGAATATTTAGAGATTTTAGAAGCTTGTGATTTTGAGTTAAACAAAAGAACTCTTATCTTTGACTTTATGGAAGAGATAGAGGGTTTTATAGATGTTGGAGTACTAAAGGCTCTAATGCAAAAGAGTCTTTTAACCGCAAGACTAAAGGGCTATAGAATAGCTCAAGCTATGGTTGAGATTGGCTCATTAGAGACTCTACTTTACTATAAGAAACTAGGTTTTAAAGAGGTTCGACAAAAAGAGTGCGAAATCTATAAAGAGAAGTTTGGTAGAGCAGGATTGGTACTTTTAGCTATAGAGTTCTAGCCATAGAAACATCTGCACTATCACTTCTTCCATCACTTCTTGCAATCACTTTAGCACTCTATACTAGAAGTGTTATAATCTCTTTGTTTAGTGGGATTGTCTTAGGACTTTTTATACTTCATGATTTCTCCATTGCACTTAGTATAAGAGCTATTTTTGAACTTTTTATCTCACTTCTTAGTGAGCCTTGGATTTTAAAAACACTTGGCTTTGCTATTTTGGTGGGAAGCATTATGGCTCTTATAGAGCAAAGTGGCGGTATCGAGGGTTTTGTAGAGTTTATGCAAAAGAGACTAGGCCTTGTAAAGTCCGCTAGATCTGCACTAATGCTTAGTTATGTGATTGGTTTAGCTATCTTTATAGAGTCTTCTATCACCTCTCTTATTGCAGGAGCCGTAGGTCGTGGTTTTGTTAAAGAGTATAAGATTCCAGCTGCCAAATTAGCATTTGTTTGCGACTCAACAGCAGCTCCTGTAAGCTCTTTGATAATCTTAAATGGTTGGGGCGCACTTCTTTTAGGACTCATTGCAACGCAGATACAAAGTGGTGTTATAGAAGGTGATGCTATCACTATACTTTTAGAGTCTATAGCCTTTAACTTCTATGCGATGGTAGCGCTTATTGTTACATTTGTAGCTATCTGGTTTAACATTGATATAGGTGCAATGAAGCATGCAAAATATATAAACACACAAACCACACAAGATGAACAGATAGAGAAAAAAGCACAAAGCATGTACTTTATGGTATTGCCAATGCTTGTGATGGTTGCTTTAGTTTTTGTATATCTCTACATTAGTGGAGATGGAAATCTGCTAAAGGGTAGTGGATCTAGCGCCATCTTTTACACAGTTTTAACTACACTTATCTTTATGTTTTTTTACTACATACTAAAGAGAAATATGACTTATAAAACTTGGAGTATAAGTGCATTTAAAGGAGCTGTTAAACTCTTTCCCATCGCTATAATTTTACTTTTTTCTTTTGCCATAGGTGAGGTTACTAGTGAGTTAAAAACGGGAGAGTATTTGGCATCTTTAGCACAAGAGAGTTTAAATGTTTATCTGCTAGCATCTGTTGTATTTATACTAAGTTCACTTATATCTTTTTCAACTGGAACTAGTTGGGGAACTTTTAGCATTATGATACCGATAGCTGTCCCTATGGCTGTAGTGCTAGATGCTAACATCGCTTTGGTTTTAGGAGCTGCTATATCTGGTGGCATCTTTGGTGACCACAGCTCACCTATCTCAGACACCACCATTATATCTTCAATGGCAAGTGATTGTGATGTGGTTGAACATGTAAATACTCAACTCCCATATACTCTCATTAGCGCTGCAATTGCGCTTTTACTCTTTTTTCTGGCTTCTGCGCTTTTTTCCTAAGAGACTATATAAACTGTAGTTTATACAAACCTAAGAGCGACTTAAAAGTTTATGCCTTTTATTCTAAAACCTTGTTGATAGAGTAACGCATATCGTCATCAAGGTTTTCCATATTTTTTAGTAACCATCTAAGATAAGGAGCATCTGATACTGCTATCTCTTTTAGAGTTTTTCCTCTATATTTTCCAAATCTAAAGTAGTGCTCAAAGATAGGTGTTTGTGTTAACTCCACCATCTTCTCAACAGGATTTTCACCTATAAAAGAAGATTGTACTGCAACTTTGAGTTTAGATAAAAGGAGTTTTAAAACTAAAACATCTCCTATGGCATCGTGAGCTTTTACTACAATGCCAAGCTCCTCTGCCTCTTTTTCTTCCTCTTTGTAAAGCCCCATCTTGTAGCGGAAATATTGAAGTCGGTGTGACTCTTCATCGGGAAGTACATGTTTTGAAACTCTTAGAGTGTCTATAACTTTCATCTCATTTACAAAGCCCTCTTTTTGGAGCATTCCTATGTCAAAATCAGCATTGTGGATGATTAGATAGTTCTCTTTGGAGTTTAGCTCACAAAGTCTCTTGTAAGCCTCGCTATCAACGCAAGATGGTTTTCCTTCTATCATATCTGGAGTGATGCCATGAACCTCCATAGCCTCAAAGCTAATAGGAACATCACTAGAATAAAACTCGTTATGAACCTCTATCTCTTTTGCACCTAAAACCATAAAGCCTAGTTGGATTATCCTATCATTTTCGCCTATACCTGTCGTCTCAGTATCTAGTATCACATATTTTTTTGCCAAAAATTATCCTTTTTATATCTTTTTACTTATAAAGTTAACGCTAAAACTCTTCTGGGCATTAGCATCTAGTACAACTTTAAAAGAGACAAGATTACCATTTTTGTAAGAAAACTTCTCTTTTGTTTTGATGGTGCTTGTGCTATTTTTGTTAAAGGGTACTAAAACTTCTACAGTTTTTTTCTCATCAGAGGAGTTTTTTAAAGTGTAGTTTATAGTCGCATCGTAGTGCTCTTTTGTATCTGAACGAGAGATTATCTCCTCTTTTAGAGCGAGGTCAAAGCTGTTCCCAATAGCGAGTTCAACACTTGTATCCTTTGGAGTGTGAGAAATAAGTGCTTCACCTAAAAAAACTTTTTGTTTTTTTAATGGAGAATAGGTTCTAACTACCCCCTTTGGAAGAGCAACATCAAGTTTTTGCATCTTTATAATCTGTCCAACGCTATGCTTTACTTGTGAGTTTAGAGTTAGTGGGCTTGAAGTTTGTGCTCTATAGAGCCTTTTGATGTTTATATCATTTTTACTTAAAAATTTTATTTGAGTTTTTTCTTGGTCTGAGATATCTACTTTAAAATCTACACTATAAAAGTGATAGCCCTCATGTGAGAGATGCTCCACTCTTTGGCTTAAAGCCATATCTTGTGCATATCTATTTGCTATTATTGGAGTTTGTACACTATTTACATCTCCAGCTAAGACATGAAGTTGCGTGTTGTTGTAAGATTTTCCTGAGCGGTTTTCTATACTTATCCAGCCCACAAGAGTTGCCTTATCTCCATTAAGACTTAATATATAGTCACTTTTCCACGAAAGATTTCGTATTAGGTAGTCAATCTCTATCTTAGCATCTACCGCTTTTCTTGTCTCGATGTTATAGACTAAAGAGGGTTTTGTTAGAAGTGAAGTCGGGATAGTTTCAAAGATAATATCTTTTGATTGTACTGATGTGATTTGGTCTTTTTTATCTTTTAAAAGTGCGGAGTTTGCTTCGTGGGATAGAAGCGTAAACTCCTCTCTAGAAATCCTCACTTTTTTGCCGATGTGCGCATCTAAGAGTTTATGTAAGCTTAGTTGGTCATATCTGTACTGCTGTGAGTAGAGAGTTACCTCTTTTGGCAAAGAGATGCTGACTGAGTCTGTTATGATAGTGTTTGCAACAGGAGAGTAAACTATCTCTTTATCGTCTCTTTGAAGGCTCAAATCTCTTTGTTCATGTACAAGGGCAACTCCATTATTATAGACGATAAGTGAAGATGAAGTTGGCTTCTCTGAGAGAGTTGAGGCAAAAAGAAGTGAAGATGAGAGCAGAAAAAGCGCACTTAAGTGTTTCATAGAGATACCTTTTGATTTATATATAGGTGTATTATACTATGAAAAAAATATAGCCCAATGAAGTGCCACTCAAGCGCAGCAAAAAGCCAGCTTTTAAAAGCTAAAAACCTCTTTTTTGAAGACTTTAAACTCTGTAGCCTCTTTTTCATCCTCAAGTCCTAGTTTTTTAACAGCTTTAGGATCTACTAAAAACCATCCTAAGACGACCTCTATTTCATCACCTTTTTTAATTTTAAACTTATACTCTACAGCTCTATTTTCATTGGCTTGAATCATAGTGTTTTGGATATCTTTCTTTGCTAACCATGGCATCGTTGCTTTACCATCGCTACCTATTACTCTTTGAAATGCCTCATCTTTTAGTTTTATAACCTTGCCCTCCCTTTTAACGTTGACTTTTAAAAGTGCAATCCTTAGTGGATGAAGTAAAAGGGCATGAGATGTTTGGTTATCTATGTTTACTTTGAATTTTTCGCTCTCTCTTAAAAGAGATATATTTACATACGAAGTTAGCATCTCAGAGTGGTAGTGAGCACCTGCAAAACCGTGAAAAGCATGTTTTTTAGTCTCATGCATATTAGATACACTACCATCTACTTTTGGCATATGGCAACTCACACAGTTTGTAGCATCTAGCTCATTGTTAATGTTTGTTGAACAGACATTTAGTCCATGCTTATTCATTCTGTGAGAGTGGCAACCTATGCAGACATTTCCATTTTGCATATGTGTATTTCCCTCTGAGATGATGCCATGAAATGGTGATTCAAGATGTTCTTTCATAGTTCCAAAGTAGTTTTTTTGAGTGTTAGTTATAATATTTGTGTTGCTATGTTTATGAAGTTCTATGCTCTTTATACGATGACAATAGGCGCAACTAATGGCATCTTGATGGGATTCATTGTTGGCATCTGGCATGGCAGTCTCACCAGCTGTTAGCATCTTGTCAAGGTTATCGGCTGCTGGGGTGTGGCATTTTCCACAAGTGTATCTCTGCTCTTTTATGTTTTGCGGATGTTTATCCCACACAACTTTGTGAATAGGGTCTTTTTGAGGAGTTGCATTGGCATGTACAGAACCACTAAACTCCTCATAAATCTTTGGATGACAAGCTTGGCATTCATGGTTTTTAGCATAAGTGTGGACTGCATTATTTGCTGATACACTTATGAAAAAGAGTATTAAAAATAGATATAACTTCATAATAGACCTTCTTTTTTTGATTAACCTATATTATAACTAAAATAATTTAAACAAATGTATAATTGAATGCTCTAAATAATTATTAAGTTGGGCA
>JAVEST010000078.1:0-9445 GCA_034006465.1 Sulfurimonas sp.
AGGAACAAGTCCCTTTGGCTACGCTATCGCTGAGATTCCCTCGGCGGGAAGCCCTCGCAACAAAGTTGCTCTTGTTTTGTTTCATAAAATAAAATGAAGTAAACCTTCATCTTATTAGTACGCCAAATGAACAAGTCCTTTTGGCTACGCAATCGCTGAGATTCCCTCGGCACTTGTGTCTCTTTGAGAGTGCTTTTTAAATATCTCACAATCTCGAACTTGTTTGGGCTAAACTGCTTTAAAACCTTACATCTCTTTTGGAGGCGGGGTTTTAACCCCGCAGATAAGGCTTTAAAATTTGCTTTTTTTTAAGTCGTACAAAGCGGGACTAAAGTCCCACTTCCCAAAAATCTTACGAATTAACTCGCAACAATTACCATCGCTTCACGCAGTGGTCTCTCTTTATACTTATAGCCTGTTTGAAAAGTTTGGACTATTTGTCCGCTCTCTACATCTTCGCTAGGAACGCTTTGAACAGCATTGTGAATATTTGGATCAAATGGCTCATCGTGGGATACCATTGTCACACCATGTTTTTCTAAAGAAGTTGTAAGTTGCTTATATGTAAGCTCTATACCCTCTTTTAGTTTATCAAAAAGTTCTGCCTTGTTTGCATCTGCACTAGCAGAGTTTAGAGCACCTTGAAGTGAGTCCATAACTGGAATCAAATCCTTCGCGAACTTCTCATTTGCATAGTCTAGGGCAGTGTACTTTTCACGCTCAAGTCTTTTTTTAATGTTGTCAAAATCAGCATGAACTCTTGCGTATTTATCTTTTAAAGCTATCAACTCTTCTTGAAGAAGGTCAAACTCATTTACCACAGCTTCAGCCTCAGCTTCTGCTTCATCGTTTAGTGTATCTATACTCGTCTCTTCTTCGGACACAGCATCTAGTTCTTCATCTGATTTGTTTTGCATAGTTGTTAAATCACTCCTTTTATTAAAAAGATAGCATTATTATACATATTGAGTGTAACAATGTCAAGTCTTAGTTTAGTTTTTTTGTATAAATAAACTTGAGTCTTATTGTATCAAGTTATAGAAATATAGCTTTAAAGCTATTTCTAGTATGATTACAACAGTAATATGTTTATCTTTTGGAGGATAATATGAAAATTATAGCATGGATTTTTGGAATAATTTTTAGTTTAATTTTATTAGTCTATATAGTTGCATTTACGTCTTTTGGTAACTCAATGTTGGTACCCACTATAGAATCAAAGATAAAAGAGCAGACTAAGATGGATAGCAAACTTAGAACTTTTTCACTTAGTATGAGCGAGATTGATGTGGTCTTGGAGATTAATAAAGAAAATATTGTAAAGATAAAAGGTGATTACTCACTCTTTTTACAAAGTTTTGATCTTGACTACAAACTAGAACTAAACGATCTCTCAACGCTAAAATCACTAACGCAGGTAGAACTAAAAAACTCATTTTTTACAAGTGGAAAAGTAAAAGGAGATATGGCATTTATAGAAATAGATGGAGTTAGTGACGTGGCTTCTAGTGCTACGTCTTACCATGTAGAGCTAAAAGACTTAAATCCTACTTCCATTATCGCTAAAATCGATGGAGCTAAGTTAGATAAACTCTTGGAGATGGGCGCACAGAAAAACTATGCAGATGCTCTGATAAATCTTGATATAAACTTTAAAAGTATAGAGCCTAATGCACTAGATGGAGATGTAGTTTTAAAAACTAAAAATGGCACTCTAAACACCAAAGTTATGAGAGATGATTTTAATATTACAATACCAGCAAAGACTGCCTTTGCTATGGGCTTTGATGCAAAACTAAAGGGGAATGATGTAGTTTATAATTACGAGTTAATATCTAACCTATTTAAAGTTACTTCATCAGGCTCTTTGACTCCAGAGCCGCTAAAACTAGATGTTAAATATGCTCTTGATATAAAAGAGTTAGCACTTCTAAAGCCAATGATCGGCGTAGATGCTAGAGGCTCACTAAGAGTTGATGGAAGTGCAAAAGGTACAAAAGAAAAACTTGTAATTGATGCACTAAGTGATATCGCATCCTCACAAACAGTAGCTCATGTTGAACTAAAAGATTTTACTCCAACTTCTATTATTGCTAAGATGGAGGGAGCTAAGTTAGATAAACTCTTGGAGATGGGTGCACAGAAAAACTATGCAGATGCTCTGATAAATCTTGATATAAACTTTAAAAGTATAGAGCCTAATGCACTAGATGGAGATGTAGTTTTAAAAACTAAAAATGGCACTCTAAACACCAAAGTTATGAGAGATGATTTTAATATTACAATACCAGCCAATACTACTTTTGCTATGGGACTTAACGCAAAATTAAAGGGTCCAAATGTAGTTTATAGCTATGAGCTAGCATCTAATCTTTTTAATGTAAATTCATCAGGAACTATTGCTCCGCAACCGCTAAAGTTAGATGTGAAATATACTCTTGATATAAAAGAGTTAGCACTACTAAAACCAATAAGTGGTGCAGATGTAAGAGGTGCTATAAAAGTTGATGGTACTGCAAAGGGTACAAAAGAGAAACTTTTAGTAGATGCCATAAGTGATGTTGCATCTTCAGAAACAGTTATTTTTGCAGCATTAGAGGATTTTGAGCCAAAAAGTGTAAAAGCTAGGATAAAGCATCTCGATATTGCAAAGTTGCTCTACATGGCAAAGCAACCTCACTATACAGATGGAAAGTTCTTTTTAGAAGCAGATATAACAGATGCAAGAGAGTCTAAACTAAGGGGTGAGATAACTACTAGCATCAAAGATGGGTTACTTGATTCAAACTATATTACAAAAACATATGAGTTTAAATCTGCTATGCCACGAACCACTTTTAAGCTAGATACAAGAACTTCCCTAGATAAAGATGTGGCAATTTCAAAAGTTGATTTATATTCTAGTTTGGCAGAGTTTAATATTAAAAGTGCAGAAGTAGATATCAAAAGTGGCAAAATCTTGAGCGATTATAAAGTTACAATTCCAAATCTTGATAGCTTATACTTTGCTACAGAGCAGCATATGAGAGGCTCTTTAAGTGCTAATGGAGACTTTACAAAAGATAAAGATATGACTCTAAATGTTTACTCAAAAGTTGCAGGCGGAGAGATTGTAGCAAGGCTTCATAATGATGATCTTAAAGCTGATATAAAAAACATCCAAACTCTAGATGCTCTTCATATGCTTATCTACCCTGAGATGTTTAAATCATCTCTAGATGCGAAGCTTAACTATAATCTTGCTCATAAAAAAGGTAAGTTTGATGGCTATCTAAAAGATGGAAGCTTTACAAAAAATGAGATGCTAGATCTTATAAAACAGTACGCTAGGATAGATATGTATGTAGAGAGGTTTAAAGGTGATGTAAATGCAGATATAGATAACCAGAATATTACAGCTTCTTTGGGTCTAAACTCAAACACATCATCTATAAATACTAAAAACGCAAGGCTAGATACACAAGCAAATAGCATAGACTCTAAGATAGATATAGTGGCAAACAAAAACCCAATATCAGTAACTCTAAAGGGCAATATCTCATCACCAAAAGTAAGTATAGATGCTAAAGAGTTAATGAAAAAAGAGGCAGCTAAAATCATTAAAAAAGAAGCAAATAAGGCGATAGAAAAAGAGCTTGGTAAGTCTTTAGATAAAGAGGTAGGGAAGCTACTTAAAGGGTTTTTCTAGCCTTTAAAAAGCTCGCTCTCTCTTAGGAGCCGCTCACAAGGTTTTGCTATAAAGTAGCCTTGCATATACTCAACTCCAAGCTCTAAGAGTTTGTCATAAACTTCGCTAGAGTGTACAAACTCAGCTATGGCTTTCATGTTTGAGTCCTTTGCAAAAGCTATGATGCTCTTTACTACTTTAAAGTCTTTCTCATTAGTCGCGATATTTTTTACAAGTGAGCCATCTATTTTTAAAAAGTCCGCCTCTATATCTAAAATACTTTTAAAATTTGAATAACCACTTCCAAAATCATCAATAGAGACGGTAGCTCCATAACTGTGAATCAGTTTAACTTTCTCTTTAAAAAGAGCTGTATTTTGTATCTCATCACTCTCTAAAACTTCTATAGTAACTCTAGAAGCTAGAGATGGGTTTGATGCAAAAGTCTCTATGAGTGTAGTCTCTATATCTTTGTTTATAAGATCTGTAAAGTTCATGTTGATGCTAACATTATCACAAGAATTTTTAAATTTATCAAAGATTATAAAGAGGATTCTTTGAGTCAATTTATAGTGAATATTTGTGTGTTTTAACTCTGGTAAAAATTGTATAGGTGCTATGATTTTGCCATCTGTGTCTATGATTCTTACAAGTGCTTCATACTTAAATATTTTGCCACTCTTGCACTCATAGATGGGCTGGTAGTAACATAAAACTCTATCCTCTTCAATGGCCCGTTTTACAAAGTAGATATCTTTTGAGTTTAAGTTTTTTATACTTTTAGAGTTGTCTTTGTGGCAGATAACTCTATTTCTTCCCTCTTTTTTTGCAATATAGAGCATTTTGTCAGCTACTTTTATGGCTTCATTTAGATTTTTTTCTTTAGCTGGATATTCATGGACTCCTATAGAGACCTGCATCTCTATCTTGTTTTTTTCATAAGTAAAGATATGAGAGCTTATGTTTTTTCGTATTCGCTCATAAATCTCGCTTAGGTCATCTTTTGAGTCGCGGTTATAAAGAAGCAGCATAAACTCCTCACCACCATATCTTATAAGAATATCATTATCTCTTATAGAACTTTTCATAATCAAGCTACTCTTAGCGAGTATGGCATCTCCTGCTTTATGACCATAAACATCATTTACAACTTTAAAGTGATCTAGATCTATCATAGCTAGAGAGTAGTGGTTTAGATTTAGTCGTGGAGATATCTCTTGTAGATAGTTACGGTTATAGATCTGCGTAAGAGGATCTGTAAATATTTTTTTTCTAGTTATAAAGTAGTGAAAAATCTGCAAAATTGTCATAAGCATTAGTAAAAAAATAAAAATGATTAAAATCACGAAAAAAGTCTCTAAAGGTCTAAGTAAGTCTAAGATTTCAGACTGAATATCACTTGTGATATCAACACTTAAAACTCCTATAACCTCATTTGCGCTCTTTATCGGGTAGAGATAAGTGAGATAAAGATTTTGCATCTCTTGCTGCTTTATAATTTGAGGCTTTGAGGTTTGGTAGGCGAGGGCATACTCTTCATTAAAAACATCAAATTTTTGATAAAAATTTGCCTTATCCTCTTTTGAAGCATCAAGTAAAAACCTAAATCTTTCATCTTCATCTTTACAAAGTAGATAGATATACTTTATGCTAGGCGTGATAAAAAGGGATATCATCTCTTCATAATTGGTTCTATTTTTTCTGTTTGAGAGATGAGAAATAAGGTCATCTTTACTTAGAATGTGGTTTTTAGATAGTAGTGCATCTTCTATGTTTTTTAAAATATACGACACATCTTCTATTTTATTTTCTTGCATCTTTATAAAAATCTCTTCTTGAGTCTGCTTTATATAAAAATATATATAGATAAAAAAAACTCCTAAAATAAAGAGCATAATAAATAAAAAAATCTCTTTTGCTTTTACCATATTTTCTCTTCCAAATATGGCTCTAAAGCACTAGAAGTTTGGATGGACAGACCTTTTAGTCTTGATTTTAGTATTACTATATTTGGTCTTCCTTTTTTCCAAAAAAATGCACCAAAACTCTTTGGAACTTTAGATAATAGTTCATAATCAAGAACGAAAACAATACAATGAGCACACTCTTTTGGGAGATTATTTTTATCTTGAAGTATAATTATCGTCGCTTGTTTACAGTCTGGTGTGGTTTGAATGAGGTTACTCTTTTTAAAAGACTTACAGATTGTTTTGTTATCGCTCCAGATGATTCTTTCTTTGTTTATAGATATCTCATTTAGTACTTTTTCCATAATCTTAACTTGTAAGTTAAGAGAAGTCTCAGATGCGAGTGATGAGAGAGTGAAAAGTAGTATTAAGATAAGCGCTCTCATTAAAAAGTGTACTCCATAGTTAGTAATCCTCGTCTTTCCATAACAGGTACATCAACACCATTAAGAGGCACTTCATGAGCCTTGCTTAAAAGATTTTCTCCCTTAAGTTTTAAGTCTAGTTTTTTGTTTACTGGGTAAATGATGCCTAAAGTATAGTCATAACCAGCTGCCATTTTTTCGCCAAAAGCAGACTCATATTTTGATCTATATATAAGCTCATTATATATATCAAACTTGCCTATTTTGTTATAAAGTTGAATAAGTCCGCCTTGATCAGAGCTTACATACTTCTTTTGAAAAATTTTAAAGTACTCTAGAGTTATTTTGTTATTGATATCAAAATTATGTTCAAACCTCACGTAGGCTCTTTGAAAAGTATTTGTGCCATCTTTGTTTACATATCTTTTTAGCATAGGATTAAAAACTATCATATTTTTTGCCTCTCCCTCACCAGCACTTACAGAGATAGTATTTTGTTTAGTTTTATAGATAAGTTCTGCTGAATATGTTCTGTTTTTTATACTCTGTAAATCTGGATTTATATTGAAATATGGTGAAAAGGTAGTCTGCCTAAACATTGGATAAACATAGCTCTTCATCGCGAAGAGTTTAAGCGTCCATCTATCATCTAAAAGAGAGACATAACCGAGTCTGAGTATATGCTCAGTTGAAGACTTAGCATCTACATTCTCATATCTATCAAGTTTTGCACCAACTGTTATAAGGTTGCTTTCGTTTATGTTATAGAGGTTTTCTATATAGCCCATAAAGATGTTTCTTTTTGTAGGGCCCCAGCTTCCACTTGTGTTTATACCATCTCTTTTATACTCATTTATATCGAATTTTTGATGTTTTATATGAGCGCCAACAAATAGATCATTGTTTTCATGCACAAATCTTTTTTCTAAAATCGCACTTATGATATGACTCCCTATTCCTACATCAATCTGTTTTGGTCGTGGGGTATCCGCTATGGGGATAGCTACTGCATCTCTGTTTATGACCTCTAGTTTTTCATGGGATAGACTAATTATAAATTTTAGTTTATCGTCAAAATGTCTGGTCGCTTGAAGATAGGCATTTGTAGCATCTGTATGTCCATGAAGAGGAGCATCTCCTAAGCCAGAAAATGCATCGTATCTCTCCTTTGTTGCTCCAAACTCTATATCAAAACTCTCTTTTTTTGAAAACTTTGCATAGACTTGACCTCTTTGTCCATCACGAGATAAGTTATATCCATGCGCATTATAAGTTTTATAGTTGTTTTTGCTAACATCAAAGTTTGCTAAGTATGAGTACTCATCAAACTCTCTTGCATCTATGGCGCGCAGGGTTAAACTGCCTCTTGTATCTATGGAAGTTTGCACAGAGGCAGCATTTTCACGAGAAGGCTCTTTTGTGTAGAGTTTTATTACCATACTTCCCGGCTCGTTTCCAAACACAACTGAGTTACCCATCTGATAAACTTCTATATGGTCTATAAAGTAGAGGCTCATCTTGCCGTACTGAGTAAGAGCATCTCCTAGAGTGGCAGAGTTTAGTTCGTGCGAGTTTATAAAGAGTTTTATAGAGTTAAAAGAGGATTGATCACTTCCACTTTTTGTGAGGTTTGTCATCCCTGTTCTGGTGGCTTCAAGGCTGAACATTCTTAGGGTTTTTAAGACATCATTTAGAGTGTAAGCTTGCATCCTATCTAGTTCAGAGCGGGAAAAAAGGATAAGATTTCCAGCACTCTCTTGCTTTGTTTTATGGTAGAGAGATTGTGAGCTTTCATACTCACTTAGCAGATCATCAAGTAGTATCTCTTTTGCGAAAAGGAAGGTCGATATCAAAGATACTAAAAGCAGTAGTTTCATCTGTTAGCCTAATGTTTTTTACTAGAGCTTAGCCTAAAATTCTTTATATTGTGCTGAGTTATTTAGCGCCTGCATCTGCGAGAGTTAGACAAAATAAAGGATTGTTATTATATCTACTTATAGCTGTAATGGCTTGAGATAGAGTGGAGCCTGTTGTGATGATATCATCAACAAGAATAATGTCTTTGTACCTTGTTGGCTTAAAGCTAAAATCTCTTGGATTCATCATTCTAAACTCTTTGCTTTTTCCTGAGTAGGAGATGCTGTTTTTTGCTCTTAGTTTTGCAAATTCTGGCTTGATGACTTTTGAGTTAAGTTGCTTGTTGAGTATGGCTGTGTGAGAGTAGCCACTTTTGGTATGGTCGTCTATGGCAACTGCGCTTATCTTATCTTGCCATAGAAATGAAGATGCAAATTTTTTAAAAGAATTCTTGGCCATAATGGAGTAGATATAGTAACCCAAATCCGTATGTTTTGTATGAAGTAGGTTTTTGATATCTTTGTATTTGTAAAAAGAGATAACTTCGATATTGTTAAGGATTTTTCGTCTGTAGATGCTAGGAGTTAGGAATATTTCTTGGCAAGAGTCGCAGATGTGTGAGAAAGATATGCTCTCACACAATAAGCACTTCATGGAATTTAGTCCATTTTCAATACTGACATAAAGACTATTTTTTTGTCTTCTTGTAGTTGGAACAAGTCCCAACTACAATTCATCGCACTAAAGCTTTTGCTAACGCAAAGAGAAGCATTTTTCAACTTTTAGTCCATTTTCAATACTGACATAAAGACTATTTTTTTGTCTTCTTGTAGTTGGAACAAGTCCCAACTACAATTCATCGCACTAAAGCTTTTGCTAACGCAAAGAGAAGCATTTTTCAACTTTTAGTCCATTTTCAATACTGACATAAATGCTTCTTGAGGAAGCTGTACTTTTCCGATGGACTTCATGCGTTTTTTACCAGCTTTTTGTTTTTCTAGTAGCTTTCTTTTTCTTGTAATATCTCCACCATAACACTTTGCAGTAACATTTTTACCCATAGACTTAATGGTCTCACGAGCTATGACTTGGTTGCCAAGAGAGGCTTGAACTGCAACTTCAAAAAGTTGGCGAGGGATAAGCTCTTTCATGTTTTTTACGAGTACTCTTCCACGAGAAAGAGCCGATGTGCGAGGAACTATGATGCTAAGTGCATCTACAACTTCGCCCGCTACTTTTACGTCTAGCTTTACAAGATCTCCCTCTTTAAAGTCTGTAGGCTCGTAGTCAAATGAAGCGTAACCCTTTGAGATGGACTTTAGTTTGTCATAAAAATCAACTATGATTTCGTTCATTGGAAGGGAATACTCAAGCATAACTCTATCTTCATTTAAGTAAGTCATCTTCTCTTGCATACCTCTTTTTGAGATAAGAAGAGTCATGATATTTCCAAGATACTCACTAGGAGTGATAACTGTAGCTTTTACATAAGGCTCTTCTATGCGGTCTATATGGTTTATCTCAGGGAGTTCTGATGGGTTTTGCACCTCTACTAGATTGCCATTGTTAAGATAAACATGATAGATAAC
>JAVEST010000079.1:0-9341 GCA_034006465.1 Sulfurimonas sp.
CAACCTCGAATTTATCCGAGGCTAAGTTACTTTAAATTTAAAAGACTTTCAGGAACCTCGAATTTATTCGAGGCTAAGTCGCTTTAAGCTTAAAAGACTTTCAGGAACCTCGAATTTATTCGAGGCTAAGTTACTTTAAATTTAAAAGACTTTCAGGAACCTCGAATTTATTCGAGGCTAAGTTACTTTAAATTTAAAAGACTTTCAGGAACCTCGAATTTATTCGAGGCTTAGTCGCTTTAAGCTTAAAAGACTTTCAGGAACCTCGAATTTATTCGAGGCTAAGTTACTTTAAGCTTAAAAGACTTTTTGGAACCTCGAATTTATTCGAGGCTAAGTTACTTTAAGTTTAAAAGACTTTTTGGAACCTCGAATTTATCCGAGGCTAAGTTACTTTAAGCTTAAAAGACTTTTTGGAACCTCGAATTTATTCGAGGCTTAGTCGCTTTAAAGCCAAAAAAAGAGATGTGGTACTTAGATCATTACGCTACAAAGTTAGGTTTTCTACCATCTCTACACTTTGTGGCGTAACAATAACGGCATCATATACAAAGTCCACATCAAGAGAGTTTTTTTTCAAAAATGAGTTACCTGTTTTTATAAGCTTTGAGAGTTTACTCTTAGTTATGTTTTGTATAGCCGCTTCATAATCAACTCCGCTCTTTACCTCGATAAAGTGCAAAACTTCCTCTTTTGAAGCTATGATATCTATCTCACCAAATCTTGAATAGAAGTTTCTCTCCACAATCATAAAGCCATTTTCATCAAGATATACACAAGCTCTATCTTCTGCTAAATTACCTTTGGCTCTACTCAAATGTTTATAACCTCAACTTTTACGCTCTTAAATGCAGCAGTAAGTATAAGCTCGTCACACTCGTCTCCAAAGAGAGCGTTAATTTTAGACTCTGCGTGATGGAAGGTTGTAAAGAGTGTTTTTGGCTGGACTTTGTCTGTAAACTTTACACTTAGTGGCGAAGTCTGCCCATACTTTGATTTTAAGATAACTCTTTCGCTCTTAAAATCATCTGCATCTCCCTCATTTACAAGCAACACATCTTCGCTATATCTCTTGTTAAGCGATTCACTTCTTTTTGTTTGTGAAGCGTTGTTATAGTGAGCTAGTGCTCTTCCTGTTGTAAGATGATAGCCTCTTAAAGTTTTGCTAACTATCTCCTCTACCATCCCACGAAGTTTGTACTGATGGTAACAAAATCGCCCTAGTCCATTATCAGTTCTAAAGTCTAGCTGATGGAGTATAGGAGTATCTTCTGTGTGAACTGGCCACTGAAGTCCTCTCTTTCTATGTCTCTCTAAGCGAGTATAATCAGCTCCGCTAAATCTTCTATATGCGACCTCACGAACCTCATCCCAAACATCTTTTGAACTCTTATAGTTAGCATTTCCGCCCATTTTATTATCTAGCATCTGTAGAACTTCCCAGTCATCTGGCAAGTCACTTTTTACAAGAGGTTGAGAGAGATGGAGTCTTCTCATAGCGTTTATATATACGCCTGTTTTTTCATAAGCTGATTTTACACCTATGACAATGTCCGCTTTTTGTGCGATATCGGTCATAAAAAGCTCTTGAACTGCGATGAGTTCTAAGTTTTCTAAGGCTTTATCTATCTTGTTAATATTTGGATGGATATGAGTTATATCTTCACCCATATTTAGTAGGGCTTTTATCTCTCCGCCTTGCATCGCATCTACGAGTTGTGGAGTCATAAGTCCGACTTCTTTAGCATCTTGATAGTCTGGCTCGTAGTATGGAAGCATCCCCATATCACAAGCTCCTTGAACATTGTTTTGTCCACGAAGTGGCATAAGTCCAACTCCACTTCCTCCAATGTTTCCAGTCATAAGCGCTAAGTGAGTTATCGCCATAACTGCATAAGAGCCATCTATATGCTCAGTGATGCCAAGTCCCCAAAATATCATAGACCTCTTAAGAGCGTACTCGCGAGCCACTTTTGGTATCAACTTTGCTAAACTCTCGTAACCCTCAACACCATTAAAATAATTTGGATTTGCAAAAGGATCATTTAAAATCATCTCTTTAAACTCGTCAAATCCCTCAGTCCTATGGGCTATAAACTCCTCAGAGTAAAGCTCTTCATCTATAATGACATAGGCTAACATGTTTAAAACTAACAAGTTTGCTTCATGAGGCATGATGGCTTTATACTTTGCAAATCTATGTAGTTTTATCTCTCTTACATCAAAAACTGCCAAATTATCATGCTCTCTTGCTACATCAAGGATGCGGTTAGAGATGATGGGATGTGCCTCAGTCGTGTTTGAGCCTATAACAATCATAAACTCTGTGTTATATATGTCGTTGTAAGGATTTGTAGCAGCACCCTCGCCAATAGTTGTTCTCATGCCTTTTAGCGATGGAGAGTGGCAGACTCTAGCGCAGTTATCAACATGAGGAGATTTTAGTGTTTGGCGGGTAAATTTTTGAAAAAGATATGAGCTCTCACATGATGTTCTAGCTCCACCTATAGAGCAGACACTCTTTTGCCCATGTTCATTTTGAATCTCTTTTAACTTTATTGCAATGGCTGTAGTAGCACTCTGTAGGTCTGTTTCATACCAAACATCATCAAGAGAAGAAAGAGATGAAAAAATAGCGTTTTTGATATCTGGATTTTTCTCTAAGAAGGATTTTTTTATGCGTGGGACTCTTAGTCTATCCTCTGCATCTACAAAGTCAAAACCATACTTTCCCTTGATGCAGAGTTTGCCTTGTGAGACAACTCCATCGGGATGAGCGAAGATATTTTTTATCTTGTTTTGTTTTACATCTACATTAGCAGCGATATCGCAACCAACACCACAATAAGTACAAACGCTATCTATCGTCTCTATATTTTCCATCAGTTTTCCAGCTTTAAACTATCCTAATCATTACAGGAGTTGCATTTACAAAGTCTAGCTCTTTTATCTCTTTTATCATGTTTTGAATATCTTTCTCTAAGGCTATATGAGTAGATATTAGCAAGTTTGCAGAGTTCGCTTGTGATGGACGCTGAAGCATAGTCTCTATTGAGATATTGTGCTTTTCAAATATTTTAGCTAACTTTGCAAGAACCCCAGTACGGTCTGAGACATTTATGCGAAGATAGTATTTTGAGTTTATATCCGCAGTTGCTTTTAGTGTAAGTTTGCCCTCTAACGGCTTGTCAAAGCCTAACATCGGTGCAGATTTTCCGCTTCTTGCAATATCAATAATATTTGCAATAACAGCACTTGCAGTCGCATCTCCACCAGCTCCAGGGCCATAGTAGAGTGTCTCGCCCACTTTATCGCCAACCACAGAGATAGCGTTCATCACACCATCTATCTTTGCTATCATCTCTTCTTGCTTGATCAAACAAGCGTGAACTCTAAGTTCTACTTCATTTGCATCTTTTTTTGCGATACCTAGTAGCTTTATAACATATCCAAACTCTTTAGCAAAAGCGATATCATCTTGAGCGATATTTTCAATCCCCTCAATTAGGATATCTTCAGGTTTTGCATCAATGCCATAAGCAATAGATGCTAAGATAAGAAGCTTATGAGCAGCATCATAACCACCAACATCAAAGGTAGGATCAGCCTCAGCATAACCCAAATCTTGCGCCTCTTTTAAGATAGCATCGTAAGAGACTCCATCATCACGCATCTTTGTAAGCATATAGTTTGAAGTGCCATTCATTATGCCCATGATGGACTCTATATGATTTGCAGAGAGACCATCACGAAGAGCGTTTATGATAGGAATCCCACCAGCTACAGATGCTTCATACTCAAAAGCAATATCTTTAGCCATATCTTGAAGTTCGTAGCGATGATAAGCTAAAAGAGCCTTGTTTGCCGTCACAACAGCTTTTCCTCTTTTTAATGCGCCCTTTACTACTTCAAAAGCCTCTTCCACTCCGCCCATAAGTTCCACAACAATATCAATCTCATCATCATCTAAAACATCATTCACATTGTCGCTTAGCTTTATATCTAAGCCTCTGTCTTTACTTAAATCTTTTACAATTCCACACTTAACAACTATATCAACACCTGCTCTTGCAGAAATAACATCAGCATTATCTTTTAAGATTTGAGCTACACTTGTTCCAACTGTCCCAACGCCTATTATTCCTACTTTTAACATAAATGCATATCCTTTAATTTATTTCATAAATTTAAGGGAGAATCCCCATTTTATTTATCACGCCAAAGGAACAAGTTCCTTTGGCTACGCTAATACCCCAAGAGTACTCCGTCGTGCGCGCTTGGTTTTGCTTAGCGCAAGGCTCTCGCAACCTTGTTGCTCTTAAATTTACTTTTCAAGTTATTTATTACTTTTTCTCTTCTTCAAATTGTTTTAAAAATTCTTTTATATTTCTTGCTGCTTGACGAATTCTGTTATCGTTCTCTATAAGAGCTATACGAACATAGTTATCGCCATAAGCACCAAACCCAATACCTGGAGCTACTGCTACTGCAGCTTCTTTTAGAAGTCTTTTTGAAAATTCTAAACTTCCCAAATGACGAGCCCGTTCTGGAATCTCTGCCCAAACAAACATACTAGCTTGATTTTTGCGTATTTTCCAGCCAGCTCTCTCAAAAGCGCGAAGCAAGATATCTTGGCGATGGTCATACTTATCTGTTATATCTTTAACACATTGCTGATCACCATTAAGAGCTACTGTTGCTGCAACTTGAATAGGTGTGAACATTCCATAATCAAGCCACGACTTAATCTTTTGCAACGCACCTATGAGTTTTTTATTTCCTACAAAAAAACCAACTCTCCAGCCAGCCATATTGTAAGATTTTGAAAGCGTAAAACTCTCAACTGCTACATCTTTTGCGCCCTCTACACTCATGATTGATGGAGTTTTATATCCACCAAAAGTTATATCACCATAAGCGATATCAGAGATAATATAAAATCTTTTCTCTTTTGCCATCTTTACAAGTCTCACATAAAACTCTTGTGTAACCGTGGCAGTTGTTGGGTTGTGAGGAAAGTTTACTAAGACATACTTTGGTTTTGGTGAACTCTCTTTAAAAACACGGTCTAAATCTTGGAAAAACTTATCTTCATCAAGCTTATAGTCTTCATCAAACTCTATACCAAACTTAACTACATTTCCACCTGCTAAGATAAAAGAGTACTCATGTATAGGATAAGTAGGATCTGGAATAACAGCAACATCACCAGGATTTGTTATGGCATATGTAAGATGTGCATAACCCTCTTTTGAACCCATTGTTGCTACACACTCTGTCATTGGGTCTAAATCACATCCATATCTAGTTTTATACCAATCAGCTATAGCAACTAAAAGTTTTGGAATACCCTTTGAAGTTGAATAACCGTGAGTCTTTGTCTTATTGGCTGATTCTATAAGTTTTTCTCTTATGTGTTCTGGGGTGTCTCCATCAGGATTCCCCATAGAAAAGTCGATAACATCAGCACCAGCTCTTCTTTCAGCCATTTTAAGCTCATTAACCTCAGCAAATACATACTTCGGTAGTCTCTTCATTCTGTCAAATTCTATTTCGTCAAACATCCATTATTCCTGCGTAAATTATTGTCGTAATTCTAGCAAAATTATCAGCACTTTGCTATAAATCTTTTTCTATCTTACCCCAATAGGCATTAAAGTCAAATCATCTCTTATATTTTTTAGGGAGTAGATATCTGAAATCTTTATGTAGTGAGTGTTCTCATTTAGTTCTAATGTAAGGCTCGCACTTTTACTATCGTGTTTTTCAACCTTTAGCAGATGCAAAGAGGCATCGTAGTAGGCGATGTAGGGATACCAGCTATTTCTTCTCGATGAAGAGATTTTGATTTTTTTGACCTGTGAGACATCTATCCACTTTGAGTACAGTGAGC
This sequence comes from Sulfurimonas sp., assembly GCA_034006465.1. Classification (GTDB taxonomy): domain Bacteria; phylum Campylobacterota; class Campylobacteria; order Campylobacterales; family Sulfurimonadaceae; genus Sulfurimonas. The sequence goes on from JAVEST010000079.1 coordinate 5,894, forward strand.
GCTTTAGACTAAGTCCTATGCCCTCTTGTAGAGACTCCACATTTAGCCTTCCATCTCTCATATCCACAACATAGGTCCAATCTGTAGCTGAATCTCTTCTGATATCAATTATTCGTGAACCACTTTTTTTAAGCTCTTGTTGGAGTATTAGTGGGTCTGTTGCATATTCTGAAGTTAAGTTTATAGTCCAAGTAAATTCTGAGTTGTTTAGATTTGACTCTTGCGTTACATATCTATAGTAGCCTATACTTCTAAGAGTATCGCCCATAATTTTTACAAAAAACAGAGGAGAACCGCTAGTTTTAAATCGCAAAGTTAGCTCACTAGGTTTTGCAAAAAAAAGATTTAAAAGTCCATTCTCTTTTAAAGTCTGTATAACTTTTACAGCATCTACATTGCCATTTACAAAGTAGTCAGATTTTGGAGAAAAAAGAATATCTATATATGCTCTATTTTGCTCATATGTTTTAGAGTTTATAAAGGTTTTTATTTTTTGTATTAAAAGCGAACTATCTCGGGCAGCATCTGCAAAAGAGAGTGAGCTCAAAAATAAAATAGCAAAAATTATTTTTACCACTTTTGCCCTTTGTTTAGCTCTTTAAACTCTGTAAAACTTATCTTTGTGATGTTAGAATCTTTATATAAAAGTCTAAGATTTGATCTTTCATTAAACTCTTTTATCTCTCCATTTATCTCAATCTTTACATAGCCATGGCCAAGTGAGAGCAGCCACTCTTTCTTAGGGTCTAATTCTAGTTCACCTGAAAAAGTTTTTTGATACTTTTTATAGTTTGAACGATCGATATAGCCTATCCATAACTCTGATGTTGGCATTATTTTAAAAGACTTTACAACTTCAACAGCTTTAGACTCTACAGTTTTTTCTTCTTCTTTAATTTTTTCTTCTTTGGTTTCCTCTTCTACTGTTTCATTTTTATCTTCTGCCTCTTGTAGTGCTTCTAACTTATCACTTTTAAGCATACTTTCTTGGGCATTTTGTATAGCGCTGTTATCAATATTGTGATTATCTGTTTTTTCACTACTTAGAGCTAAATTTTCTAGTGTAAAAAACATAGCTACTACAAATATCGCTACGGCTATTAGAACATAAACAAAGGTATATTTTTTCTTTCTTGTAGGAGAAACAAAAAACCTAGTCTCTCCATCATCTATCTCTGGAACATTAAGAAGATAATACTCATCAACCTTAGCTTTAAATTCGCTCAAATCAACATTATATTCTCTTTGTAAGATAGATATAAAACCCTGCATCTGAATCTTTGTCATATCTTCAAAAGCCTCGTGCAAAAGGGCTTGGACATGGTGTCTTGCTATATGTGTTTGTTCATGTATCTTTTGTGCACCTATGTTTTTTAGTCTCTCAAGCCCATCACTCATACTCTCATCCTATCCATTAAAATAGCCCCTGCCACACTAACATTTAAGGAGTCAAATTTATGTGACATTTTTATGCTTATAACTTCATCTAATTTTGAAATTATGCGAGAACTTAAACCTTCGCCCTCATTACCTAAAATCAAAGCTCTTTTTTGCTTTAGCTTAACATCTCTAATGTCAACTCCGCCCATATCAGCGCCATACAAGGAAAAACCAGATGTTTTTAAGTCATTCATTACATCGAGAATATTGTGCTCTAGTGCAAAAGGAATGTCAAAGAGAGCACCAGTACTTGTTCTTACTATTGGTGCTAATTTTAAGTTTTTAACTCCGCATGCCACAATAGCATCTACGCCCATCGCATAAGCAGTTCTTACAATGGCCCCGATATTTCCAACATCAGTCAAACCAGCTAGAACTAGTACAAAGTCTTTATCTAAAGTGGATTTAAAAGGGTGTAGTTCATACTCATCAACTTCGGCTAAGATGCCTTGATGGTTTGCATTTTTGCACATCACTCCAGCAGCATCTGATGGGATGCGTTTTACTTCGAAGTTCATCTTCATCAAACGAGCATACTCTTTTTTATCTACCTCTTTTGCTAAGTAGAGAGTTTTTATCTTATTTGGATGGTTTTGTATTAGGTATTGTATTGGTTGTTTTGCATAAATTAACATGGAGACATTCTAGCAAAAAAAAGTGATAATGCAGTCATTTTGCTATATTTTTATAGCTTAAATAGTCTTTCGTAGCAAGATTTAGTATTTTCTTGTGTTATTTTACAGATGAGTTTTGCTTGTATTTTTTTTGGCAGGTCTAGCTCTAAAATGTCATTTTCACTTATAGCACTGGCATTTTGTCTCTCGCTCTGGCTTATCACAACTACCCATTCGCCTCGAAAATTGTCATTTATCTTATCCAGTAATTCTAAAGCAGTTCCGCTAAAATATGTTTGATATTTTTTACTTATCTCTTTAGCTAAAAACAATTTTCTTTTAGGTTGCTCTTTTACTATCTCTTGGAGAAGTTTTTTAAGTCTGTGTGGAGATTCATAAAGAACCGTTGTAAAACCACTAAAGAGGGCACCATTAAGAGATGCTGTTCTATCGCTTCCCTTATGTGGTAGAAATCCCCAGAATAGTAGCTTAGTCTCTATAAAACCACTTGCCACAAAAGCAGTAAGCAGGGCATTTGCACCTGGCAAAACATCATACTCGACGCCATTTTCTTGTGCATACTTTACAAGAGCTTGTCCAGGGTCACTGATGCCTGGCATCCCAGCATCGCTAACATAGACTACTTCTTTATCAAAAAAAGAACTATCTAGCTCTTCTAAAAAGTTTTTTTCATTGTGTGAGTGAAGTGGAATAAAGCGTTGCTCTTCTTTAAAAGAAGTGTTATATCGCTCTTTTAAAATGTTTATGAGTTTTTTTGTGACGCGTGTGTCTTCGCAAAGCAGGATGTCAGCTTCTCTTAGAGCTTCAATAGCTCTAAGAGATATATCGCTTATGTTTCCAATGGGAGTCGGAACAAGTTTTAGCACTATTAAATCTCACACAAATTTGAAACTAGTCCTTGGATGAGAAAAAACATTTAAGGTTCTAGTTTTTAGCGTAACGCTTGTTAAACTTCTCGATTCTTCCAGCTGTATCTACCATTCTCTCAGAACCTGTAAAAAATGGATGACACTCATTACAGATATCTATACGAAGCTCATCATTTGCACTTTTTGTCTCAAAGCTGTTTCCACAAGCACAAGTTACTGTACATACTACTAGTTTAGGGTGAAGATCTTTTTTCATGTTTTGCCTTTTGATACTCGTTAATGTGCGAATATCTATATATTTTTTAAATCCGTATGGGGGCGGATTTTTAGAGTCGCAATTATACCCAAGTTTATCTTAATTTAGTTTATAGTTATTTTCACTTCGCGCTGTGGAACTTAAAAGCCTTGTCTTGCGAGGTTAAAACCTCGCTTGTGAAGAGATGTGTTGCTGTAAAGTTGGCATGGCTTTAAGTTGTGTGGCTTTAATGTTGGCATGGCTTTAAG
>JAVEST010000002.1:0-51334 GCA_034006465.1 Sulfurimonas sp.
TTTGCCATATTGTGTCCTTTTTTGTTTTAAATTGAACAGATTATACATATTTTTTGGTAACAAATGAAGAACAATTGACATTTAAAAAAACAAAAAAAGTTTAAAACTACGTAGAATAGGGGGTTTTGATTATTAATTTAATTGTTTTTAAATATTTAATGAATTTACGTTAAATGCTTAAATAAATTAATTGTCATATTTTTTAAACTTTTCAAGCCACTCTTCATCGGCTTGAAAATGATTCTCTTTTTGAGCTAAAAGAGAATCAATAATACTAACAAGAGTATTTTCATCCATAAATTCTAGTAGGCTAGGGTTGATGGATGTAGTTTTAACAGCATCATAAGAGTTTAAAAGATTTTGTATATCGGTAATTAGTTGTTTCTTTCTTTCATTCATATTTTTCTCCGTATTTATGATTCTAAACTTATAGTAGGCCAATAATTAAAATAATAGTTTACGCCAAGCTTCATTATATGTATAGTGATATGCTGGTGCTTATTTAACTAGGTAATAATATAGTCATATACTTAACTTATGATAAATAAAACTAAATATATTTAATATTCATTAGTATTAGTCTTACTTAATATGACATTTTTTAGTATTGGTTAACATAATGTAAATTCTCTTGAATATTGATATTAAATAGTATACCCCTATTTATAGTCTTTTTTGCAATAACTCCTTCGTATAGATGGAATTTTAAAAGATTTATTGTAATAAGTATTACCTAAATCACTTGCAGTTTAAGTTGATGTCTTTTTGCCTTATCTTCATAAAATACTCAATAAGATATCTTTTAGCTTGTTTGCTGGGCTAAGGATTTGTTTAATGATGATGGCTATTACACCACAGTTACAATGAAAAAATAAATAGTGAGTTAAGCCCTGTAAGTAGGCTTTGAAAATGATTAGGTACAGCGTAAGCCGAGTTTTGTGTTGATAGCATTAATCTACTTTGCTATTTACATAGCACTTCTAGCGAAACAGTAGCAATATAAGACGCTGACCATCTGTTTCTTGCTGCCATGTTGGGTTTACAAGCTCTCTATGTCGCCATAAAGACTGGTGGTCTCTTACACCGCCCTTTCACCGTGACTTATATTATTTCGTCCTATTTCCTCTATATCAACTAAAGCACTCTATGGTCAACAATAAAAATAGATTATTGTCAACCAACGAAAATGCACAAAGCATTTTTTGTGCTTTAGTGCCATAGCGGCTAGCGAAAGCATATCTGAACAAAGTCCAGATATGCGACAAAATATAAGCCGTCTACTCTCTGTTGCACTTTCCCTCGTATTGCTACGGCCATTAGTTAAATGGAACACTGTCTTATAGCAGCTCGGACTTTCCTCTTGCATATCTAGTATGCAAGTCACTATCTGCTGTACCTGTGAAATAGTACAAAAAACTTCCTTTAAATCAGTTTTCTAAAAACATGAACACTTGTTAATTTAAGTAGTTTATAATATGAACAGCTGTTCTTGTTAGTCTAAGCCAACATTAACGATTGTTCATATATAATTTTACTTATATTAACAACTGTTCACAAAACCCAAATAAAGGTCTGAAATGCCAGATATAGCGAAGCCAATAAAGAAAAATTCAACTAAAGAAAAGATACTAAAAGTGTCCACCACCCTATTCTCAGAATCAGGATATAGAGCTACAAGTGTTAGAAAAATAGCTAAAGAAGTTGGCATAAGAGAGAGTGCTATATATAATCACTACAAGAATAAAGAAGACATTTTTCTAGAGGTTGCTAAGGGCATCTTTAGCTCCCCTTTTACAAAAGAAGGGTTAGATATAAAAGAAGCAGCTTTAAAAGGTAAAGTCTTTTTGCAAAACTTTGTGATGCAGTACAAGCTACTAACCTTTGATAAAAACAACGAAAACATGTTTAGGCTACTCATGATAGAGTTATTTCAAAACAAAGAGCTTAGAGAGCAGTTTATGAGCGAATTTCATGATAAAAACATTAAGATGCTCTCAGAAGCTTTTTTTATAATGATGCAAAATTCACTTATAAGATCACAAGACCCTATGATGATATCTTATGAATTTTTATCCACCCTATTCTACATAAGACTTCAAGTGACACTAATGAGATTTGATAATAACTCGGCAAATATTTTATCAACCCAGTTTGAAAAGCATGTTGAGTTTTTTTGGGAAAGTATAAAGATATGATATTTTCTAATATCAAAGAAAGAAACATATAGAGCCTCCTATTTAATATTAGTAAATATCAGGAAGATAGCTCATATGTATACATATCATAATATTAATTAGTATTATGGCACGCTCTAAAAAAAGCAACCCTATTTCTAGGATTGCCCTATTTACAAGAAAGTAAATATTTAAAAATAACTATAAGCTCCAAATAATTATCAACTTAAAACATAAGCTAATTTAAGATATCTCACCTTCTGTAGTAAATGTTGCGTCTTAAAAAAACACGAACATCAAAGAAGACATACCACTTAAGAGAGCAAGTTGATATGTCATATTAAAACTACTATTTACTCATAGCCTCTTTAGCATATTTTTCACCAAGTTCATATGCTTTTTTATTTACATCATGAACTTTCGCTGGAACTTTTGAGAGCATCGTCTCTATAAGTACATCTTTATCAAGAGCATTTGTCATAGTGTTTGCGATTGCTAGTGCTACAACAGATTGAGTAATAACATTACCTACCTCTTCCTTAGCAATAGTAATAATTGGGATTTCAAAAATTTTCCATTTTTTTCTATCTTCGTCAGTCGGATAAACAAGGTTTGGATCAATTACTATTGTTCCGCCAAGTTGAACACCATCTTTAAAAAGAATATAGCTTTTTTGTGCAACTGAAAGCATAAAACCTATCTCTCCATCATTTGCATATGGGTAGTAAATCTCTTTATCATCAAGCTGGATATCAACAACAGTAGGTCCACCACGAACTTGCGATGTATATGTTGCAGTTTTTAGTCCATGACCACCAGTTTTAATTTTTGCGGCTGCAAAAATTTCACCAGCAAGAAGAACACCTTGTCCACCAACGCCTGTAAATCTCATCAATGTTTTACTCATAGTGTCTCCTTATATTTTTTTAGCGAAGTCATCTTGAGTGATTACTTTTCTTTCACCCTGATGTACTTTTTGGATCTCTGCATACATATTGCAGTACTCATCAGCCTCTGTATCTTCATGCAAGATGCCAGTTGGTAGAAGATTTAATCTCTCTTCTGGAGTCATTGCATCATATTTTTTCTTAGGAGTAGTAATACTATCAATCCATGCTAGGTTTTCCATAGCTGAGACCATTTTATTTTTTCTACCAAGGTTAATATGGCAATTTGAAAGTACTTCCATCATTGAAAAGCCCTTGTGCTGCATCGCTTTAATCATTGATTTTTCAAGTTTTTTAGGATCTAGCATAGACTCACGAGCAACAAACGAAGCTCCAGCGGCAATAGCAAGTTTACAAGTATCAAAAGTTGGATCGATATTACCAGCTTTTTGAGAAACTGTCCACATACCTTTTGGTGTAGTTGGGGAAGTTTGTGAGTTAGTAAGTCCATAAATAAAGTTGTTAATAATAATCATAGTTAAGTCAATATTTCTTCTACAGCCATGAATAGTATGATTACCACCAATAGCAAGTGCGTCACCATCACCAGCAACACATACAACCATTTTATCAGGACGTGCAAGTTTTATACCTGTTGCATAAGCAATAGTTCTACCGTGAGTTGTATGAACTGTGTTAAAATCAACATAAGAAGAGAATCTTCCAGAGCACCCTATTCCAGATACAACACATACATCATCTTGAGATACGCCCATTTTATCAATTGCTCTAACGAATGCTTTAAGGATAACGCCATCCCCACAACCCCAACACCACAGTGTTGGCATCTTTTCAAGTCTTAAATATTTATCATAATTAAACGCCATTTTATAACTCCTTTACTTTGCTAACGATTTCATGTGGAGATATTGGTCTTCCATTAACTTTAAATAGCCCATCAATATCAAGTCTTGCCGCTGCTCTTTGAATCTCGCCATGGTATTGTGCAATATTTAACTCAACAACTAAAACTTTCTCTATTTTGTCAGTATGCTCTTTGATCTTTTTAGCTGGTGAAGGCCAGATTGTAATTGGTCTAAAGAGTCCAGCTTTAATGCCATCTGCTCTTAAATGACGAATCGCCTCTTTTGCAGCAAGTGAAACTGAACCATAAGCTATTATCATAACTTCTGCATCTTCCATCATAAACTCTTCAAAAGATTCAACTTCATCTTCATGAAATGCTACCTTATCCTCTAATCTTTGGATAAGTTTTCTACAAGTCTCAATCTCTTCAGTTGGATAACCTTTTTTATCATGATGAAGTCCTGTAAAGTGATATCTATAACCCTCATACATTGGGTTAAGAACCGCTGGCTCATCATGCTCAACACCGTATGGAAAATACTCTTCAGCTGGGCCATCAAATCTTTTTCTTGGAACAATTCCAGCTTCAACATCTTCAGCAGTTGGAATATCAGCTTTTCCGTGCATGTGACCAATAGTCTCATCTAGCAATACTATAACTGGTTGCATAAATCTATCTGCTAAGTTAAAAGCTCTTACAACTTCAGTATAGCACTCAGCTAATGAACCTGCACACAATGTGATTGACTTATAGTCACCATGTGATGGGTTTTTAGCTTGAAGTATATCACCTTGAGATACACGAGTTGGAAGACCAGTTGATGGACCACCACGCATAACATTTACACAAACTAAAGGAACTTCTGCCATTTGGGCAAGACCTAATTGTTCAGCTTTAAGACTCATACCAGGTCCTGAAGTCGCAGTAAGAGCGCGCTGGCCAACCATAGCTGCACCAATTACAGCGCAAATACCACCTATTTCATCTTCCATTTGGATTGCTACTCCGCCTTTTTTTGGTAAAAGGTCAGAAATTTCATGCATTATTTCACTTGATGGTGTTAATGGATAACCACCAAAAAACATACAGCCTGCATCAACAGCAGCCAAAGCAGCTAATTCATTTCCTGTAGATATTACTTCTCTAGTTGCCATTATTTAACTCCTTGTTCACTAAGTGACATATAATTATTCGCGACAATAGCAGCTTGACGCTCTTTAGCTTCATCGGTTATCTTAGCGAAACTAAATCCAGCCGCTTTATACTCTTGTCTGTCTGCTACATATATAGCGAAGTCAGGACAGCTAAGCTCACACTCAACACATCCAATACAAGATTCTGGATTATTAACAGAAATCATAGCACCTAGTGTAGAAGTAGATTCATATTTCATTCCAAGTACGCCTGTTGGACAAACAGATACACAAATATCGCATGCTTTACAGTTACTCGTATTTACCCATACTGGTTGGTTACCTGGGTTTTTTGTCTTAAAAGTTCCCATTTATTCTCCTCATTTTTAGTGTAACTTCAGCTACACATTGCTCTTTATAGATTATCTAAGTTTTTATAACTTTAAACTAAATCGTGCTAGTAGCGTTTGAAAAATGTAACCTTTTGTTACATATTAAAGCTAACACAAAGCTAAAGTTTTTTAGATAAAACCTCTGCAATTGCTTTTCCAATATCAGCAGGAGAAACTACAACTTTTACGCCAGCAGCTTCGAGTGCTTCCATCTTCTCTTTTGCAGTACCAGCACTACCACTAACTATAGCACCTGCATGACCCATTGTTTTACCTTTTGGAGCAGTTTGACCTGCGATAAAAGCAACAACTGGCTTGGTGATTTGTTCTTTAATTAGTTTAGCAGCTTGAATCTCAAGATCTCCACCGATTTCACCAATCATAACGATTGCATGTGTATCTGGATCTGCTTCAAACATTGGTAGAATCTGGTTGTATGAAAGCCCTATAATTGGATCTCCTCCAATACCGACTGCAGTGCTAATACCAAAACCTTCATTACATACTTGGTTTGCACCTTCATAAGTTAATGTACCAGATTTTGATATTAGACCTACATTGCCTTTTTTGAATATCATACCAGGCATAATTCCAATTTTACACTCTTCAGCAGTGATGATACCAGGGCAGTTTGGCCCAATAGTTTTCATTCCATGCTTAGTAGCATGTGCCTTAGCCATTTGCATATCCTTAACAGGAGCACCTTCTGTAATAATCACAGCAAGATCAATCCCAGCTTCAGCAGCTTCCATCACAGCATCTGCAACAAATGCAGGTGGAACAAAAATCATAGAAACTGTAGCACCAGTCGCTTTTACAGCTTGTTTTACTGTGTTAAACACTGGTTTACCCAGATGCTCTTGTCCACCTTTAGTCGGTGTGACTCCACCAACTATTTTCGTGCCGTATGCTAAACACTGCTCAGCATGGAACGAACCCTCTTTTCCTGTAAAACCTTGAACGATTACTTTTGTATCTTTATTTACTAAAATTGACATTAATTACCTCCCTCCTATTATGCTTGTTTTGCGGCAGCTACTGCTTTTGCAGCACCGTCACCTAAGTCATTAGCGACTATTAAGTTGTGAATATTTGCATTTTTAAGAATTTCTGCAGCCTCTGGAGCATTAGTTCCATCAAGGCGCACAATTACAGGGACATTAACATCAGTCATTTTAGTTGCTTCGATGATACCATTAGCTATGCGATCACAACGAACGATTCCACCAAAAATATTTACAAAAATAGCCTTTACTTTTGGATTTTTAAGAATAATCTCAAACCCTTTAGCAACAGTCTCAGCGTTTGCACTACCACCTACATCGAGGAAGTTTGCAGGAGTTCCACCCATATAGTTAATCGTATCCATAGTACCCATAGCAAGACCAGCACCATTTACCATACAACCAATTTCACCATCTAGAGCTACATAAGAAAGACCATATTGAGCTGCTTCTCTCTCATCAGCATCTTCTTCAGTGATATCACGCATAGCTGCAATTTCAGGTTGACGACCAAGAGCTGAATTGTCAAATCCCATCTTTCCATCAAGTGCTATAAAGTCGCCCTTAGCAGTTTTGACAAGTGGATTGATTTCAATCATCTCAGCATCAGTCTCCATATAGAGTTTAAAAAGCTTATGTGCAAATTTAATGATATTTTTTTGCTCATCTATATCTGTAAGACCAAGACCAAATGCTAACTCACGGCCATGAAAGCTTTGAAAACCAATAGCTGGATCTACAGGAATTGTAACAATTTTTTCAGGTGTCTTCTCAGCAACATCTTCAATATTCATACCACCTTCAGTAGATGCCATAATCAGAGGCATCTCAGATGCACGATCAAGAACAACAGAAAGATATAGTTCAGACTGAATATCTGCACCATCTTCTATATATAGTTTTCTCACCAGCTTGCCCTCAGGGCCAGTTTGGTGTGTAACTAAAGTCATTCCAAGAATTTCATTAGAGAAAGACTCAACTTCTTCTAAAGATTTAGCAAGTTTTACCCCACCACCTAAACCACGACCACCTGCATGGATCTGTGCTTTGACAACCCAGATAGGTCCACCTAATTGTTCAGCTGCAGTAACTGCTTCTTTAACACTCTCTGCCATAATACCTTTTGGGGTAGGCACTCCATACTTCTTGAAAATCTGTTTTGCTTGATATTCATGTATATTCATTTATTCTCCTTATTTTAAAATAAAACTATTTAACTTCGTATTGCGCTCGACCTATTTTATATAGATCTTCGCCGTAAGTATCATTGATTACAGTTACAGGAAAGTCAACTACTTCTAGTTTTCTAACCGCTTCAGGTCCTAGCTCCTCATAAGCTATAACTTCTGCACTCTTTATCTGCTTACCTAAAAGTGCCCCCGCTCCGCCAGTAGCACCAAAGTAAATAGCTTTATGTTTTTGACAAGCATCAGTAACTGCTTCATTTCTCTTACCTTTACCTATCATGCCTTTTAAACCCTCAGCTATAAGCCTTGGAGAGTATGAGTCCATTCTGTAAGATGTAGTAGGGCCAGCACTCCCGATAGGATCTCCTGGTTTTGGTGGAGTTGGGCCAACGAAATAAATAATCGCACCTTCTATATCAAAAGGAAGCTCTTTACCCTCATCTAGCAGATCAACAAGTCTTTTGTGCGCTGCATCTCTTGCTGTGTAAATTGTGCCACTTATATATACGATATCACCACTGTGAAGTTTTGATGTTATTTCATCGTTTAGTGGAGTTGTTAAATGATATGTTTTACTCATCTTCTATCCTTATATCGTAATATGCGTGTGTCGTGAACTATGACACTGAACATTTACAGAGACTGGAAGTGATGCTATGTGACAAGGGTTTGCTTCTATATGAACAGCTAAAACCGTCTGGGTTCCACCCATTCCCATAGTTCCAATGCCAAGCTTGTTTAACTCTTTTTTTATCACATCTTCAAGCTCTGCCATCTCTGGGTCTTCATTTACAGAGCCTATGTTACGAAATAGCGCATGTTTAGAACTAATTGCTGCTTTTTCAAAAGTTCCACCAATACCAACTCCTACCGTCAGAGGAGGACAAGGGTTTGGTCCAGCATCTGAGATGCACTCTCTTACATAGTCTATGACACCTTGCTTTCCAGCAGCTGGAGGGAAGACTCTAGCGCGTGATACATTTTCACTTCCTCCACCTTTTGCAGCATATTCTATCTCTATCTTATCGCCCTCGACAATATCGAGATGGATAATTGCTGGTAAGTTGTAACCAATAGTATCTTTGTTGTTTGAACGAGTAAATGGATGACAAGTAGAAGCTCTTAGATAACCATCTATGTAGCCCTTTTCTGTACCTTCATTTATAGCATCTTTTAAAAGACCGCCAACCACTCTTACATCAGCACCAAGTTTTATAAAAAAGACTGCAAGTCCAGTATCTTGGCATAGAGGTCGAGCTTCACTGCTTGCTATATCTGCATTGTCTAGGAGTTGTTTTAGGACTTCTTTACTTACTGGGCTTTTTTCATTTTTATAAGCTTCTTGCATAGCGGTAAGAGCATCTTGGGGTAGGTTTGAGGCAGAGTATATTATAATATCTCTGACATTTTTAACTATTTCTTCATATGCAATTTCACGCATTTTAAATTACCCTTTTTTTCTTTTTTTGGATTAAAATATATATGAAGCATAGTTTAGCACTCTTTTTACAATAGAGCCTATTATCAATATAATTTTTAAAACATATGAGAGAATGTGTAGAATCTACACATAAAAAACTCTCAATAAGAGTCAAAAGGTGTAGTTTCTACACAAAAAAATTGTTCTTTTCTAAAATTTCTATACCCTCTTTTATAGAGTCAACCGAGATTTTAAACTTAGCTTTTGTTTCATCATCTAGATTTAACTCTATAATTTTTTCTACTCCCTTACCACCTAAGACAACAGGGACACCTACACAAACATTACTATGTCCATACTCTCCATCAAGAAGTACAGAAGATGGCATCACTATTTGGGAGTCATCAAGCATAGCCTCAACCATAATTGCTACAGCACGACCAGGTGCATAATAAGCTGAAGTTCCAAGATGTTTAACAATTTTTGCACCTCCATCTTTTGTTCTAGCGATAATCTCATCCATGTCTCTTTTTGTAACAATTTGATCTAGCGGAACACCACCAACTGAAGATATTTCAGGCATTGGAATCATATTTTGTCCATGGTCACCGATAAGCATTCCTTTAACTTGTCCTGAACCAAAACCAACTTTGTTGTGTATTTCATAGGCCATTCTAGCCCCATCCAATGCCCCAGCCATACCGATGATTCTGCTTCTATCCCAATTAGTCATCTTATGTATAATATAAGTCATAATATCAAGAGGATTAGATACGCAAAGTATTATGGCATTGGGAGAGTACTTCATAACATTAGCAGTTACTTCTTTTATGATTTTTGCATTTACTAAAAGTAAGTCAGCTCTAGTCATGTCGCCTGTTCTAGGCACGCCCGCAGTAATGACTACAATATCACAATCTTTTAATTCACTTGGATCTAATGCTGGAGTTACTATGGTTCCTCTAGGAGAGTAGCTTGCAGATTGTCCTATATCTATAGCTTTTCCAATTGTTAAATCACTATCTATGTCATAAAGTATAACTTCATGGCATCTTCCAGTCATTGTTAAGCTATAAGCCGCAGTAGCTCCAACTGAGCCAGCTCCGACTATACCTACTCTTCTACCTACCATTATATTTTCCTTTTAATTTTATTTACAATTTATCTATCTATATAATAGCTCTTGTTGCAATTTTTTTATATAATATCATGACTTAGCTTTGAAAAAAATCCATGTCTATATATTTTGCAGCCTGATTTTAAAGAGATATTAGGGGAATGGTGTGAGGATAGAGTCATATCTTATGACTCTAATATTATCTAGTATAAAATTTATTAGTATAAAGGGCTTCTATTAGCTCTTTTACGCTCCCAACGGACTTTGCAAACTTTCTATCTTGATCATCATTAAGGTTAGCTTCTATAACTTTTTCAACTCCCATAGCTCCAATCATAACAGGAACTCCACTTACAACATCTGTATATCCATACTCACCTTTTAACATTACAGCACATGGATATATCTGTTTTGTGTCAGTTAAAACTGCTTCAACCATAAGAGCAGTTGATTTTGCTGGTGCGTAGTAAGCACTTCCATCTTGAAGAAGCTCAACTATCTCAGCGCCACCTTTTTTAGTTTTTTCAACTATCTCATTTATTTCATCCCAAGTCAAAAGGTCAGTAAGTGGAACTCCTGCTACAGTTGAGAATCTAGGAAGAGGAACCATGTCATCACCATGACCACCCATAACAGAACATCTTATCTGCCCTGCTCCATAGCCTAGTTTTTCATACACAAAGTGAGCCATTCTAGCACTGTCTAAGATTCCAGCCATTCCTAAAACCCTACTTCTGTCCCAACCAGTCTCTTTTAAAGCAACATAAACCATTGCATCTAGTGGGTTTGACACAGGGATAATAACCGCATTTGGAGATGAAACTTTTATAACATTTACAATATCTTTCATCACTTGGGCATTTTTCAATAGTAAATCATCTCTACTCATGCCTGGAAGCCGCGGACTGCCTGCTGTAATTACAACAACATCGCAATCTCTTACATCTTCTAGTGTCTCAGCGACAGAAATTACAGTATGTTTTCTAGCAGCCTGAGCAGCTTGAGATAGATCTAATGCCTTTCCTCTTGCCTTGTCAACATCCTTCGCTCTTATTATAACTTCATGGCAAGAACCAGTCATTGCCAAAGAATATGCTACAGAAGAGCCGACATTTCCAACGCCTACAATTGCTACTCTTTTACCTCTCATGGTACTCCTTTTGATATTTAAAATAGTAAAAATTTAAAGATTAGGTTAATTTAATCTTTAAATCTTCACTATCACATCAAACAAGTTTGTGCTTATTTGATGTGTGTAGTTTTACTCTTTTTGTATTATATCGAATTTATAATAGCATTTAGAGTTTCTGACGGTCTCATCGCAGCTTCAGCTTTTGCATCATCTGGATGGTAGTATCCGCCGATATCTTGAGCTTTGCCCTCAACTGAGAGTAACTCTTTTATAATCTTAGCTTCATTCTCTTTTAGTGCTTGTG
This sequence comes from Sulfurimonas sp., assembly GCA_034006465.1. Lineage (GTDB taxonomy): Bacteria > Campylobacterota > Campylobacteria > Campylobacterales > Sulfurimonadaceae > Sulfurimonas. The sequence goes on from JAVEST010000002.1 coordinate 11,619, forward strand.
CTACTGGAGTAAATTTTGCTGCTAATTCTGCATCATCACTTTGAGATGCTAGAGCATCAGCCCAGTATTGTGCCACAAAGAAGTGAGAAGCTTTATTGTCAGGTTCTCCACACTTTCTTGATGGTGATTTGTCATTATCAAGGTAAGCGTTGTTAGCAACATCAAGAGCCGCAGTTACAACTGCTAGTTTTTTAGAGTCATTTTTTTGAGCAATAAATCTTAAAGACTCAGCAAGCGCTAGAAACTCTCCTAGTGAGTCCCATCTTAAGTGTCCCTCTTCTAAAAACTGATCAACATGCTTAGGAGCAGATCCACCAGCACCAGTTTCAAAAAGACCACCACCAGCTATAAGTGGAACTATTGATAACATTTTAGCAGAAGTTCCTAACTCTAAAATAGGATACATATCTGTTAAATAGTCTCTTAAAACGTTACCAGTTACAGAGATAGTATCAAGACCCTTGCGAACTCTCTCATTTGTGTATTTTGCAGCATCTGTAACATTCATAATAGGAAGCTCTAAACCTTTTGTATCATGATCTTTTAAATACTCATTTACTTTTTTAATCATATTTGCATCGTGTGCACGATTTTCATCTAACCAAAACACAGCTGGAGAACCTGTAAGTCTTGCTCTTTCAACCGCTAATCTTACCCAGTCTTTGATTGGGATGTCTTTAGCACGAGACATTCTGTAGATATCTCCAGCTTCGCATTTATGACTCATCAAAACATTTCCTGATGCGTCTTTTACCTCTACAGTTCCAGCTTCAGCCAGTTCTATTGTAGTTGGATGAGAGCCATACTCTTCTGCTTTTTGTGCCATAAGCCCAACATTTGCAACATTACCCATAGTTGAGACATCATACTGACCATTTGCAACACAATCATCAACCATAGCCTTGAAAAAGACTGCGTATGATGCATCTGGAATAACTGATACACACTCTTGTGTTTTACCATCCTTATTCCACATTTTACCGCCATCACGAATCACAACAGGCATTGAAGCATCTATAATAATATCATTTGAAGCGTGTAAATTTGTGATCCCTTTATCAGAGTCAACCATAGCTAGAGCTGGTTGAGTGCTATAAGTAGCTTTTATTGCAGCTATGATTTCATCTTTTTTAGGTGAGTTTTCTAACTTCTTATATAAGTCTCCTAGACCCATATTTGCATTGTAACCAATAGCTTTTAACTCTGAAGCGTACTTTGCAAAAACATCTTTGAAGAAAACTTTTACAGCGTGACCAAACATGATAGGGTCACTAACTTTCATCATAGTAGCTTTTAGGTGAAGTGACCATAAGTTACCATTCGCCTTTGCATCATCTAAAGTATCTTGGTAAAAAGATGCAAGTGCTGATGCTGACATAAAGGTAGCATCTAGTATCTCTTTATCCTGTGCATCTATCTCTCTTAGAACTTTTCCATTTTGTTCTATCGTTACTTTACCGCTACCTGACATGATGATAGACTGCTCATTTGAGTAAAAATCTCCACCATCCATATGTGCCACACAAGCTTTTGAGTCTTTCTCAAATGGACGAAGTTTATGAGGATTTTTCTTTGCAAAGTTTTTAACAGCCGCTGCCGCTCTTCTATCTGAATTACCCTCACGAAGAACAGGATTAACTGCTGAGCCTAAACAAGTTGAAAAAAGCGTTTGAAGCTTTTTTTCTTCATCAGATTTTGGCTCTTCTGGGTAGTTTGGAATATCGTATCCTTGAGATTGAAGCTCCGCTATACACTCCATTAGTTGAGGCACAGAAGCTGAAATATTTGGAAGCTTTATAATGTTAGCATCTGAGAGTTGAACAATATTTCCAAGCTCTGCTAAGTCATCAGCAATTCTTTGGTCTTCTTTTAATCTCTGTGGAAACTTAGAGATAACTCTACCTGCGAGTGAGATATTACTAGTAACTACATCAACACCTGCAGATTTTGTGAAAGCACTTACGATTGGTAAAAGTGAGTAAGTTGCTAAAGCTGGAGCTTCATCAATTTTTGACCAAATAATTTTTGACATTTTTTGTCCTTGGGTTAATATTTTTTTGTTTTTATAATAATCACAAGTGTGACCCCACAAAAACTTACAGGACAATCATAACACTAAGATAAATAATTTACTCAAAGCGGGTCTAAAGATTTACTTATATTTCTTTTTTGTTTCATTTAGTAACACGCTTTATGTTGCTTAAATGTGTAGAATAGTTACGTGAGAAATCGTGAGTACCGTTCTTGTTTTTCATAAAGTATAGGTAAGAAGTCTTGGCAGGGAAAACTGCGGACTTTATAGCTTCAAAACTAACATTACAAACAGGGAGGCTCGGAATACCGCTGTGTTTATAGGTGTTGTAGATGCTCTCATCTTCTCTTATTCTTTGTGGAGTTATCTTGATATGTGAGTATTTGCCATAATTTAAAGTTCCATCCATTTGCAACTTCATTCCCTTTTTTATGCGATTGTAAATAACTGAACTTACAAGTGGCATCTCTTTGGCATTGGCTGATTCTTTCTCTATTACAGATGCAAGTGCTACAATTTGAAACCATTTTTTCTCATTGTAAGTTCCAAAAAGCTTAATAGAAAGCTTTTGCATCTGTTGGTCTGACTCATATAGAAGGATTCTTATTAACTCTTTTTCAGTTATGCCAAGTGGCAGTTTATAGGTATTTGGAACAAAAGCACCCTCTTCTATTTTACTTTGTGATAAAAACTCACTCTCAAGTTTGTCTCTATCTAACTTTAACTTAAGCGCTAAATCGTCTAAGAAAATATATGTAGTCTCACCTGGTATAAGTGTTACATTTTGAAGTGCCGCTTTTGCAGTTACAAGTTTATATAAAAAATCGCCTCTTGTATTGTAAGTGCTCTTCATATCTATCCAACCACTTTGAGGAGAGCCTATAAACCTTAGTAAAATTGAATCTAGTTTTGAAACATTGTAGTTATTCTGATGCAGTTGTGTTATAATCTGATTTATAGAACCCTGTGGTATAAAGACCACTTTATGGCTACGAACAGGCTGATTTAGGTAATACATGAACGATAAAATAATAATTAATACTATCTCTAAAATCCACTTTATAATCGTTAGTGCTTTATCATTCATTTTTTTAACGCTCAGCCTTTTATTTATACTACTACAAAGTGGCATCTATGTTAACAACATCTCTTTGCCAAATATTGAAATTGAGAAATTATACATTAAATGGAATGAAAAGCTAAACATTAGTATAGAAGAGTTGAAAATCACTAATGATTCCAATCAAAATAGTGAAAAAGTGAGTATTGACGCAGTTAGTAAGGTTTTAAAAGCCATACTTCTTTTTGATAATTGGTTTGAGAAATTTGAAGTTAATAAAATAACTTTTAATGATATAGATGCTTCATTTTTATACAAGAATGGTTCAAGTGGATATTTTATAGCATCATCAAAAGAGTTCTCGCTAAATAGTTCTCTTTTTTATGAATCTAACTACCTAAATGCCCAAATTACAGAATTTTCTTACTTTACAAAAAAGATAACTATAGATGGAAACTTAATCTTTGATGGGGATAAAAAAGAGCTTATCTCAAATCTAAATATAAACATTAATGATGATGTTTTTTTAAGAGCCTTTGCACAGGCAGATAGTGAAAAACTCATTTATAAAGCTAATACAAAAGAGAATATAAAAAACTTAAAGCATACTATGGAGATGATAGATATGCCCAAAGAGGTTAAATACTGGGCTTATGATGCTATCACATTTAAAGAGTTAAAACTAAACAGTGCATCTGGCTGGATTGAGTATGAAAAACTAGATGAAGCATATAAAAATATCGTAGTAAAAGCTAGCGCCTCAGAGCTTACTTATACTTATAACAAAGCTCTTGAACCTGTTCTTACGCAAAAGACTGAACTAGAGTTTATAGATGGAGTTCTATACATCAGACCACAAGGAACTTTTCAATATGGGTTTGACTTGCAAAGTAGCTGGTTGAAGATAGATTTTTCTAAAAAAGAGGAACTACTTAGTCTATTTTTAAACTTTGATGGCAAAGTAAATAGTGATTTGCTCTATCTTTTAAATACATATAAGATAAAACTTCCAATCCTACAAAATAGTGGCAGCGTTACAACTGACTTAAAAATTACTGTAGGTCTTCGCAATATAGATGTAGATGCTAAAGGTGTTTTTTATGCAAAAGTGGCGAATTTTAACTACTTAGGCTTAGATATTGATGTAACTGATACAAAAGTCTATCTTGATAACTACGATGTGCGCATACCTAAGATGCAAGCAAAATATAAAGATATAGCCACAGCTGTAGTTGATGTTATATACGATGCTAAAAAAAGTGAGGGTAAGATTGATTTTGAGATGAATAGTGTCGTTTTTAATGAGCTAAAATTGAAAAAAAAACCTCTTAAAGCGTCCTACATTATCTCAAATAAACAAGATAATATAAAAATAGAAAAATCAAAATGGGTTTATAAAGATGAGACCATCACACTCGATAGTTTAAATGTTTTTTTTGACTTAGAGACCCTAAAAGCTAAGATTCCAACTGCTTATATTGAGATGAAAGATTTAGCAACTATGTTTGTATCTGGAGAGTTAAGCTTAAATCCACTGAAGTTAGACTTTGATATAGATTTGTTAACTTTTAACCTAAAAGATATAAAGATGAATCAATCAAGCGCTCCGCTTAAACTAAATTATGATGAAAAAATAATCATAGAGTCAAATGAAGACATGAGGTTTAGCGCAAAAGGCTTGGATTATACGTTTAGAGCTACTATCTTGGAGTTAAATTCCGAAGAGTTTAGAGTAATATCATCTAAGGCAAAGATCAAAAATTTAGCAGATGCAGAGTTTAATGTAAGATATTTTTTTGATGAAAATAGAGGTGTTATAAACCTCAAACAGATTCACTTTGAAAATAGCGACTTAGGTGAGATATTTAGCTCAGAAGATATTATAAAACTAGATTTAAACTATGATGCTAAAGAGACAACAATAAAAGCAGATAACTATGATGCTAAGTTTAGTTTAGAAGAGAGGGGCTGGAAATTAAAATTTAACTCACTGCAAAAACTATCTAAAAACTCAAAATTGCTACAAGAATACAATATAACAAATGGTGATTTTAGCGTTTATCAATATCAAACGCAAAACGATATAAACTTTTCTGCAAATATAAAGTATCCATATAAATTCTTAGCCTATAAAAATAAGCTTATAGAAGACTATGTTGTACGAGGTTTTGTAGAAGATAAGACAGGTGATATAGTTCTAAATATAAATAATTCCATAGATGCTAGAGTAAACAAAGAGATAAAGTTGTGGGCGAGTAATATTGGTATAAATTTAGATGCCCTACTTAAGTTTGTAAAGGATAGAAAAACAGAAGTAGATTCAAAGAGTAGAAAAAATATTATATTTGACTCAAAAGATTGCTATATTTATGTAGGTGAAAACAGACAAATACTTACTCAAACAATGCAACTACAATACTTTGACAAAATCATTAACGCTCAGTTCAAACATGGAATTGGAAGTGCCGGTTTTGAATTAAAAGATGCTAAGTTTTATCTATATGGTGATGGCTTTGGAGATGATTTTATGAATAATCTTTTCTCCTTATCTAAGTTTAAAAATGGAGTACTCTCTTTTTCTGTATTGGGCACTATTGATGACTACAAGGGACTTGTTCAGATTAAAGATACAACCATAGTTGATTATAAAATCTTAAACAATATACTTGCTTTTGTAAACACTATACCCTCTCTTGTAACTTTTTCTCTTCCTGGATATAGTAAAAAAGGACTTGAAGTAAAGAATGCTTATATAAATTTTCACTCTAAAGATGACATTTTTAACTTTAGTGATATCTCGCTTGACTCAAAAGAGATAGATATAGTAGGTTATGGAACTGCCAACTATGTTAAGGACACTATAGATCTTAGGCTAAACCTAAAAACAGATTTAGGTAGTAGTTTCTCAAAGGTCCCAGTAGTTGGTTATATACTTTTAGGAGATGATAGCATCTCAACATCTATAAAGATAAGTGGTAAGCTTAACGACCCAGATGTTAGTAGTCTTATAGCAAAAGATATAATGGTAGCTCCACTTAACATTATAAAGCGGACTCTTCTATTACCATTTGAGATGTTTAAAGATGATGAAAAAAAATAAAACTATTAGTTTCTAAACCTCTCCAACAGCCATACTCCCCAACATCCATAAACCCTTTCTTTATCCTGAACTTAATTTAGGATCTTATGAGATTTTAGAAAGCTCAAGCTACTCGTTTCTTAAGACTCTAAGGATATCTACTTCGCTAGCTTTTTTTGCAGGATAGTATGAAGATGCAATCACAATCACAAATGCGCCAATGACTATAAGTAGGAAGTCTTTTAGACTCAAATCTAGTGGCAGTGTAGTAGTAGGATATACATCTTTTGGCAGGGAGACAATATCAAAAGTGCTCAGTATCCATAAACCACTCATTCCAAAAGCTATTCCAGCTAAGATGCCACTTACTCCAATAACTATACCAAGGTATAAGAAAATCTTTTTAATCTCTTTTGTTGTAGTACCCAATGATAGAAGTAGCGCTATCTCGCTTCTTCTGTTCATCACAGTCATAAGCAGTGAAGAGATGATGTTTATAGCTGCTATTAAAATGATAAGCATAAGCACTATAAAAAGAGAAGCTTTCTCAAGTTCTAGGGCTGCAAAAAAATTAACATTATCTTCCCACCAACCTTTAACGCTCACACTAACTGGCAAAAATTCTTTGATTTTTAAAATATCTTTGTGAGGATCGTTTGAGTATATATGAATTCCATCATATTGGCTAGATGAGAGTCCTAACATCGCCTGCATCGAAGATAGTGTTGTGTAACTATAGGCTTTATCATAAGCACTAAGCCCTGAATCGAAGATGCCTTTAACCTTAAAGCGTTTTATTTTTGGAGTAACAGATAGCCCACCTGGCTCTACGTGAGTAAAAATATACATAAGTTTATCATCTACATATAGATTAAACTCATCTTTTAAACTCTTTCCAATAAGCACATCAAACTTTGAAAAATCTACATTTGTTATAGCTTTTGCTAAGACGCTATTTACCTTTGCTTCATCTTCAAAGTTTACGCCAAAGATATATCCACCCTCTAGCTTTGAACCACTTCTAGCCATAATAGCAGATTGCACATAGGGACTAAAATTAAGATGTGGAAATTTTGTTTGCATCTTTATGAGTAACTCTTCATTAACAGCCCCATAAAATTTAGGAATAACAGTCAGTGGATAGTTCATAATGGTAAGTTTTTTCTTAAACTCTTTATCAAAACCATTCATAAGTGCCATGGCTACAATAAGGACCATTACGCCTAAAGTTATCCCTAAAAAAGCTAGCAGTGCTGATAAGAAGATGAAAGGTTGGTCTTTGTCAAAGCGAAGGAAACGCTTGACAAGATAGGGGACTATAGATGCTCTCAAGAGGCAAAATCACCGTTTTTGGCAAATACCCCCTTCTTGGGGCCACTTTTGCCACAGCACTGTTTATATTTTTTGCCACTTCCGCAAGGACAAGGCTCATTTCTAGCTACTTTTTTCTCAGATGTTTGAGTCTCTTGGTTTTGTGAATGATTAAAGATCATAGCAGCCTCTTCAAACTTTCTTTTCATCTCCATCTGTTGTGCTACGCTTGCTGCCTCTTCTTCAGCAGAGTCCATTCTAAATTGGATTATCTGAAGAGTTTTTATAGCGTTAAACTTCATATCTTTGATTAGCTCGCCAAAGAGATTAAAACTCTCTTTTTTATACTCAACAAGTGGATCTTTTTGATTATATGCACGGAGTCTAATTCCAGTTTTCATGTTGTCCATAGCGTAGAGATGCTCTCTCCATGCGCTGTCTAACTCTTTTAAGTAGAGCTCCCTTGCAATATCTGAACGAATATCATCTTCTAAAACACTCATCTTATCATCATAAGATTTTTTAACAACTTCAACTAATTTCTCAAGAAGCTCTTCAAACTCTAAAGATGAAAACTCTTCAACCTTTAAGTCAAAGTTTAACTCCTCTTTTAAAATCTCAGAGACTCTTTTGATGTTAAAGTCTTCTCCACCATCGAAGATGCCACAAATATTGAGTAAGTTATTTATATAATCAACCCGAATTGTATCGATTCTTGAGTCGATATCATACTCTCTATCTAAGAGTTGATTTCTAAACTTATAAACGATTTTTCTCTGCTCATTTGCAACATCATCATACTCAACTATCTGCTTTCTACCTTCATAGTGCATGTTTTCGACTTTCATTTGAGCTTTCTCAACTGCGCGAGTAACCATTTTTGACTCTATATACTCTCCATCCTCAACCCCAAGCCTTTCCATAATGGACTTTATCTTGTCTGAGCCAAATATACGAAGAAGATTATCTTCAAGCGATAAGTAAAACTGAGTAGTTCCAGCATCTCCTTGACGACCACTACGACCACGAAGCTGGTTGTCGATTCGGCGGTTTTCATGTCTTTCTGTTCCTATAATATAAAGGCCTCCAAGAGCCTTTACTTCATCACTAACTTTGATATCAACACCACGACCTGCCATATTTGTAGCAATTGTAACAGCACCTTTTGCTCCAGCGTGCTTTATTATCTCACCCTCTTGAGCGTGATTTTTAGCGTTTAGTACAGTATGTGCTATTTTTTCTTTTTTTAGTACTTCATGTAGAGCTTCTGACTTCTCTATAGATGCAGTACCTATAAGGACAGGCTGACCTGTTTTTGAGAGCTTCTTGATAGTCTCTATAACTGCATCAAACTTCTCTTTTTCTGTTTTATAGATAAGATCATTGAGGTCTTTTCTAGTAATAGGAATATTTGTAGGAATAGAGACAACATCAAGAGAGTAAATCTGTGCAAACTCTGTAGCTTCAGTCTCAGCAGTTCCAGTCATTCCAGCTAACTTATCATACATTCTAAAGTAGTTTTGAAATGTTATATCTGCTAGAGTTTGAGTCTCCTCTTTTATCTCTACATCTTCTTTAGCTTCGAGTGCTTGATGAAGTCCCTCACTAAAGCGGCGACCCTCACTTAGTCTTCCTGTAAATTCATCAACAATAACTACTTCACCATCATTTACAACATAATCAACATCTTTTACAAAAAGATAGTTTGCTTTTAGAGCTTGATCTAGTGCGTGTGGAAGAGATGAGTTCTCAACACTATAGAGATTCTCAACACCAAAAAGCTCTTCAGCTTTTGTGATGCCCTCTTCAGTTATAAGAACCACTTTATCTTTCTCATCTACAGTAAAATGTTCATCTCTTTTTAGTTGCATAGCGATGCCATCAGCTATTTTATAATCTTCTAGCGCTCTGTTTGTTGGACCTGAGATTATAAGTGGAGTTCTAGCTTCATCAATAAGGATACTATCTACTTCATCAACGATTACAAAGTTATGATTTCTTTGGGTCATATGCCCAGCTGAATAGCTCATATTGTCTCTTAGATAGTCAAAGCCAAACTCGTTATTAGTACCATAAGTGATATCACATTTATAAGCTTCTATCTTTTTCTCTGCTTCAGAGTTACTCTCTAATACCATTCCAACTGAAAAACCTAAAAAGTTATATAGAAGTCCCATCTCAGTAGCATCTCTTGAAGCAAGATAGTCATTTACTGTAACTAAATGAACACCCTTTCCAGTCATCGCATTTAAAACTATAGGAAGGGTTGCAACTAAAGTCTTACCCTCTCCTGTTTTCATCTCAGCGATTCTTCCCTCATGTAGAGCCATACCACCAATTAGCTGAACATCAAAATGCCTCATATTTAAGACTCTTTTCCCAACTTCTCTAGTGATTGCAAATGAGTCTTCAAGGACATCATCTAAACTCTTAGCATCTTCTAAAACACTACTTCTTAGCTCGTTAAATGCAGCTTTAAGCTCATCATCGCTGAGCGCTTCATACTTACTCTCTAAAGCATTTATATTTTCTACTCTTTTAGCGTACTTTTTTAGTTCACGATCATTTGAAGTTCCAAAGATCTTACCCATTAATGCCTGTAGCATTCTCAACCTTAATACAGATTTTTACACATCTAGTGCATGCCAATCATCGAAATTGCCGACATTTTAACACACTAATAATAATAATAAGCATAAATCCCAAAATGAGATATTTTAAACTTTATTCTATGCAGTATGTAAACAAGCCCTTAGGTATAATTTTGCAAAAAAGGAACTTTTGTGAAACATATATATATACTGCTTTTAAGCTTCTCTCTTAGTCTTGCATCGTTTGATAAGATTGACTCTTTTGAAGCTACCTTTACTCAAAGTGTAACCGATGATAAAGATAAAACTCTAACTTATAAAGGTAGTATCATCGCTTCTAAACCACAAAATGCGTTATGGAGTTATAAAGAACCTATCCAAAAAGATGTCTATGTAAATAGCCGTCAAATAACTATTGTTGAGCCTGAAATAGAACAAGTTATTATAAGAAGTATAGACTCTAGTTTAGATTTTTTCAATATGATAAAAAATGCCAAAGAGATAAAAGAAGGTGTTTATGAGGCTAGTTTTGAGGGCAAAATATTTACTATAACTACTAAAGAGACTATCATTGAGTCCATCTCATATGTTGATGAGTTTGACAACAGAGTAAAGATTGTATTTAATAACCAAATTCAAAATGCAGATATAACTCAAGAAAATTTTATACCGAAATATCCGCTAGATTTTGATATTATTAGAGATTAAAATACAATAAATTTAAATAGTTTATTTATTTCAGCTGTAAGTTGGAGCCTGAACCAAGTTCAAGATGACGTGTGTGCCGCTATTTATTGCTTGAGGCGGAATCTAGTTTATAGATTAACCAGAGCATTCAATTAGACTAAGAGATGAAGATTTAACTCCATCTCTGTATAAACTTAAGCTAGTTTGTAGTCTTTTATAAGGTTAAAATTCAGATATTTATAAATCTCTCCCTCTTTTCCAACAATCTTTTTAGTTTTTTCTATATACTCTGCTGCAGTTGGAAGACGACCTAGTATCGCACAAACAGCCGCTAGTTCTGCTGAGCCTAGATATACTTGAGCGCCCTTACCTAAACGGTTATCAAAGTTACGAGTTGAAGTTGAGAAGACTATAGCGTTATCCTCAACTCTCGCTTGATTACCCATACATAACGAACATCCTGGTATCTCAGTTCTAGCACCAGCCGCACCAAAGATAGCGTAGTAACCATCCTCGGTTAGCTGTTTTTCATCCATCTTAGTTGGGGGGCAAACCCAAAGTCTAGTAGGAACAGGACCCTCGCCTTTTAGTACTTCGCCTAAAGCACGATAGTGACCGATATTTGTCATACATGAACCAACAAAAACTTCATCTATCTTGTGAGGTCTATTAGATGCTAGTACTTCACTTAGAGTTGCAACATCATCTGGATCGTTTGGACAAGCGATAATTGGCTCTTTAATCTCATTTAAGTTGATCTCTAAAACAGCTGCGTACTCTGCATCTGCATCTGGCTTCATAAGAGTAGGATTTGCTAACCAATCCTTCATCTTATCTATTCGTCTTTGAATCGTTCTTTTGTCTTCATAACCAGCTTCAATCATAGACTCTAGTAGAGTTACATTTGATTTTAGATACTCAATAACTGGCTCGTTATCTAGTAGAACTGTACAAGCTGCTGCACTTCTCTCAGCTGATGCGTCTGAGAGTTCAAATGCTTGTTCAGCTTTTAGAGTTGGTAAGCCTTCAATCTCTAATATACGACCTGCAAAGATATTTTTCTTACCCTTTTTCTCAACTGTTAGAAGTCCCTCTTTTATAGCTTTATGTGGGATGGCATTTACTAAGTCTCGAAGCGTGATGCCTGGTTGCATCTCGCCTTTAAAGCGAACTAAAACCGACTCTGGCATCGTAAGTGGCATAGAGCCAGTCACACCTGCAAAAGCAACTATTCCAGAGCCTCCAGGAAAGGAGATTCCTATTGGAAAACGAGTATGACTATCTGCTCCAGTTCCTACACTGTCTGGTAGAACCATTCTGTTTAACCATGAGTGGATAACTCCATCACCTGGGCGAAGTGCTACACCAGAACGGTTTGACATAAAGTCAGGCAGAGTATGATGCATAGTTATATCTGATGGCTTTGGATAAGCTGCCGTATGGCAAAAAGATTGCATAACGAGATCTGCATTAAAGCCAAGAGCTGCGAGTTCTTTTATCTCATCACGAGTCATTGGTCCAGTTGTATCTTGAGAACCAACAGTTGACATCTCAGGTTCTACGTACATACCTGGGCGAACTCCAGCTAGTCCAGATGCACGACCTACCATCTTTTGAGCTAGAGTATATCCTTTGCCGCTATCAGCTGGTTGCTCTGCTGTTAAAAAGATATCACTTTGAGGCATTTTTAAAACGCTGCGAGCTTTAGAAGTTAATCCTCTGCCGATAATAAGCGGGATACGCCCACCAGCTCTAACTTCATCTGTTATAGTGTTAGGATTTAGTTTAAAAGTAGCAATGCACTTGCCGTTTTTGTGAGCTTCACCTTTATATGGATAGATCTCTATAACATCGCCCATCTCCATCTCTGATACATCAAGTTCAAGTGGCAAAGCACCAGAATCCTCAGCAGTTGCAAAAAAGATTGGAGCAATTGTGCTACCTAAAACCACACCGCCAGTTTTTTTGTTTGGAACACCTTTTATGCTCTCTCCCATGTGCCACTGAACCGAGTTTATTCCTGATTTTCTTGAGCTTCCTGTTCCAACAACATCACCTACATAAGCTACAGTGTTACCTTTTTTCTTAAGCTCAGCTATGATGCCCATAGGATCATCCATCTTAGCAGTTAACATTGAGTTAGCATGGACTGGAATATCTGAACGAGTAAAAGCTTCTGATGCAGGGGATAAATCATCAGTATTTGTCTCGCCATCTACTTTAAAAACTGTTACAGTGATTTTATCTGCTAATTTTGGCTTTGAGGTAAACCACTCAGCATTCGCCCATGAAGTCATAACTTCAGTTGCAGCCTTGTTACCAGCTTTGTGTAACTCTTCTACATCATTAAATGCATCATAAACAAGAAGAGTGTGAGATAGCGCTTCTATAGCTGCACTGACTACATCTTTATTTGAAGATTTCAATGCATCTATCATAGGTTTAACATTGTAGCCACCTAGCATCATGCCTAACATTTCAACTGCTCTTTGAGGAGATATCGCTTCTATTTTAACGTTCTCGTTGGCAATATCATTTAAAAATGCCGCCTTAACATAAGCTGCATCATCAACTCCAGGCGATACACGATTTGTCAGTAAATCAAGTAATTCATCTGTGCAATCACTCTTTATAAGCTCAATAACTTCTGCTGTTTGCTCTGCACTTAGAGGTAATGGAGGAACACCTAGTGCTTCTCTCTCATTTACATGTGCTTTATAATCTTGCATAAATGCCATAGTTAGTCCTGTATATTTAATTTAAATGATTATAACCTAATTAGTAAACTCAAAATAAACTATGTTACTATAATACACATATTTTAAACATATTCACTCCAATATGTGTATTTTAGTAACAACATACAGCCCCCTAATATCACTTTTTATGCTACTATTTACTTTATATATTAGTAATGGAGCATATTATGAACTTATTTAGAGAAGAGAGTGATTCGTTTGGTAAGCTTAAAGTACCCTCAGATATGTACTACGGTGCGCAATCTGCAAGGTCACTTATAAACTTTCCCATAGGAGTAGAAACTATGCCAAAGCCTCTTATAAGGGCATTAGCAATAGTAAAACAATCATGTGCTAAGGTCAATATGGATTTAGGTCTTCTAGATGCTAATGTAGCAAAAGCAATTATTGAGGCAGCCGGTGAAGTTATGGAGGGTAAATTTGATGAACACTTTCCTCTCTCAGTGTGGCAAACAGGTTCTGGTACTCAAAGTAACATGAATGCAAATGAAGTAATATCTAATCGAGCAATTGAGATTTTAGGTGGTGTTATTGGTTCAAAAGATCCAGTCCATCCAAATGACCACTGCAATATGGGTCAATCCTCAAACGATGTGTTTCCAACGGCTATGCATATAGCGGCAGTTGAAGAGATTACAAACAAACTACTACCAGCTTTAAAATATATGCACGCAGAGCTAGATAAGAAGTCTAAAGCTTATGAACATCTTGTAAAAATAGGCCGTACGCATACTCAAGATGCCACGCCCATAACGCTAGGACAAGAGTTTTCAGGCTACAGTGCACAAGTAGCCAACTCTATCCGTAGAGTTGAAGCTATACTTCCTGCTCTGCTTCAGTTAGCACAAGGAGGAACTGCTGTTGGTACTGGAATGAACTCAGTAAAAGGCTTCGATAAAGCATTTGCCGCGCAAGTTGCTAAAACTATAAACATTCCCTTTGTCACAGCCCAAAATAAATTTGAAGCACTAGCTGCTCATGATGCTATCGTTGAAGCAAGTGGAGCTTTAAATACCATAGCTGTAAGTATGATGAAAATTGCCAATGATATTCGGTTTTTGGCATCTGGACCTAGATGCGGTATTGGGGAGATAAGTCTGGCTGAGAATGAACCTGGTTCCTCCATTATGCCTGGAAAAGTAAACCCTACACAAAGCGAAGCTCTGACAATGATATCAGCACAAGTGATGGGAAATCATACAACTATCTCCATAGCAGGCTCGAACGGGCATTTTGAGTTAAATGTATTTAAGCCAGTCATGATTTACAATCTGCTTCAATCGATTCGCCTACTTAGTGATGGATGTCAAAGTTTTACTGCTAGATGTATAGAAGGTATAACGGCTAATGAAGAGCGTATAGCAAAACTAAGAGATGAGTCACTTATGCTCGTAACTGCACTAAATCCTCATATAGGATACGATAACGCTACAAAAATAGCTAAAAAAGCCCATAAAGATGGTTCAACTCTGCTTGAGGCTGCACTAGCACTTGGACTTGTAACAGAAGAACAATTTAAGGAGTGGGTAGTTCCAAAAAACATGATAAGCCCTAAAGAGCTATAAATTTCTTTTTTAACTCGACTTCTATAAGCTTTAGCCTCGTCCTATAAGACCTTAAAGTATCTCCGTGAGGCTTTAGTCTCACTTGGCGTGATAAACTACTTTCGTTCCCAAGTTCTAAGAGTGAGGATTATTTCACAATCTCTCACTATAATATCTCACGAATCCCTTTACTGTTTGGTGAAGATAATACACCCTCGCCTTCTAGTTGTTCTACTATCCTAGCTGAGCGATTGTAACCTACTTGGAGTCTTCTTTGTAAGTAAGAGATAGAAGTCTTTCTATCCATAACCACTATGCTTTTTGCCTCATCATAGAGTGGATCTAACTCTTCGTATGTCTCGCCTCTTTGGCTTCCATCAGAGTCATCATCTTCAACTAAAAAGCTCTTATCATAGTTAGGGCCTCTTTGTGACTTTATAAAATCTACAATTTTTTCTATCTCACTCTCTGAACTCCACGGAGCATGAAGTCTTACAAGTCCAGTGGATCCTGGAGGAGTAAAGAGCATATCTCCACGACCTAGGAGCGACTCTGCTCCCATCTGATCTAAGATGATTTTACTATCTACTTTTTGTCCAACTCTATATGATATACGAGACGGTAAGTTTGCTTTTATAAGTCCTGTGACAACATCTACAGATGGTCTTTGAGTTGCAACGATCAGGTGGATGCCCGATGCTCTTGCCATTTGAGCAAGTCTTGCTATTGAGTGCTCAACATCTTTTCCACTTGTCATCATTAAGTCTGCTAGCTCATCTATGATAACTACAATATAAGGAAGATGCTCACCACCCTCTTTCTTAACTTTGTCATTGTAGTTTTCAATATTTTTAGTTCTTGTCTCACTCATAAGTTCATAACGGCGTTCCATTTCTGAGACCATATTGTTTAGTGCAACTATGGCTTGTTTAGCCTTTGTTATAACTGGAGTTAAAAGGTGTGGGATGCCATTGTAGATGGAGAACTCTAGCATCTTAGGGTCTATCATAAGAAGCCTTAGCTGATCTGGAGAGTTTTTATATAAAAGTGAGAGTATCATAGCGTTTATACCAACACTTTTCCCACTTCCTGTAGTTCCAGCAATTAGTAGATGCGGTAGCTTTTTAAGATCAGTTATAAAAGGTTTCCCAACTATATCTTTACCCAAAGCGATAGTTAGCGGAGATGCTGACTCTTTAAAGAGTTTAGAATCAAGTAGTTCACGAATATAAATAGTCTCAACTGTTTCATTTGGTATCTCGATGCCAACTACATCTTTTCCAGGTATGGGAGCTTGGATGCGGATAGTCTCCGCTGAGAGTGCCATAGCTAGGTCATCTTGAAGATTTAAAATCTTACTTACTTTAACATTTGCCGCTGGTTTAAACTCAAAAGTTGAGACAACAGGACCGGCATAAGTCCTTACAACATCACCATCAATTTTAAAGTGCGCAAGCTTTTCTATAAGATAGCGAATTTTATCATCTATCTCATTTTCATCTACAGAGTGAGTCTTTGTTTCTACTTTTTTTAAAAATTCAACTGATGGAAGAATGAAGTTTTTAGGTTTCTCAACCTCTCCTCTCTCCATAGATTCTAAAAGTTTTCTATTTTCTTCTAATTCATCTATAACTAGAGTATTTTTTTTCTCTTTAATCTTTGCTGCAACTTCTAGTATAGTTTGTGGCGTATTATCAATTTTTTCTTCTTCCTCTTTTTGGGCTTCTTGAAAAATCTCTTGTGTTTGCTCTTTTTGAGGCTCTTCTATCGTACTTTTTTCTACTTCATCAATATTTTCTATGAAATTATTTCTTGTGTAACTTGGCTCATCATAAGCGCTATAGTTATTTTCGTCCACACTCTCATTCGCCTCTGTAGCAGCTACCTTTTTTTCTTTTGGCATGGCATTTTTAAGTACTTTAGAGATACCTGTTGCTACCTCGTGCATACTTTTATCTAAAAACATAAGAGCAGATACGCAAGTGATGATAAACCAAAATATCCAGAGTCCAAAAAGTCCGATAAAAGGTGATAAAAAGTCAGCAAAGCTTCCACCTGCAACTCCTCGTAACTCATCATTTATAAGCATAGCTTGAGCTAAAAGAAGTGATGAAAACATTAAAAATGAAGCTAAAACTAACTCTATTTTTCTAAAGCTATAAGAGGTGTCTCTATAGAGATAGTAAAGAGGGAAAAGTAGAGATAGTATGTAAACATAAGAGACGTATCCAAAATATTTTTGATTATACGACGCAAAAACAGAGCCATAACTACCTATAAGCCCACTATCTCCGAAAATAGTTGCAAAACCTAAATAGATTAAAATTCCAAATGTGATGATAAACAGAGTCTCTTTCAAAACGAGTAGCCTTTGGGGAGTAGATGATTATTTTATAGATGAAGTATAGCCAAAATTATTCCAGTAAGGAACTTTTTTGGCATTTTGCAATATAAAATCTATGCTATTTAAAATCTACAAGTAGTTTACAAGACTTAACTTTGAGACCTTCCCAACAGTTGAGAGCATAGCTTGATAGTTTAATTCTAACTGCGTTAGAGTAAGAGCAGCCTCTGCTAAATCTGTATCTATAACAGATGAGCGAAGAGTCATCGTACTAATCTCTAAGAGTGACACTCTCTCCTGTGCAAGCGTTAGAGCGTTCGATTGAGAACCTACTAAGGAGTGTGATTTTGTTATATGGTCATGAAGTGAATCCATCTTAGCTATTGCATTTTCTATACCTATGTTTCTCATGCTTCCAGTAGAAGCATCAGGATAGTTTTTATGATCTTCAACTGCCGTAATCATCTCGTTTATCTCTTTAAAGAAGTCTGTTTTTGGATCAGTAATAGTTAGTGCATTGTTTGAGTTAAATGCTAAAACAGAAGCATCTGTAGCAAAATTATCACTATTTGAATCATACATAGAGAGAGTTGCTTTTGTATGTGCAGCTCCAACTTCTTCAAACTTTATCTTTCCATCATAGGTTAAGTAAGTATTTCCTTGTGATTTGGAGTTACTTACCTTCATATCATAATCAGCTTCAGTATTTAGAGTTGGAATGTTATTTGTAACTACAATATTTACAACATCCATCATCTGCTGATATGTCATCTTATCTGCATCAACTGCTACTCTAGGATCACCCATATCAAATATATCATAGTTTGTTACGCCTCCATCTAGTGAAAATGTTGAGCCACCAGCTAGAGTGTTTTTAAGATCTATCTGTACATTAAATGCACCACCTGTCACATTTGTTCCACTAAGAGTAAACTGTGTTCCATGTAGAGTATCAGCCGTTCCTTGTGATAAGTCTGCAACATCGGATATCTTTGTAGATGGAGTTGCAAAAGCATTGCCTACGAGTTTAGTAGGCGGTGTAGTTGAAGTGTTGTAGTTTTTTACTATCTGTGGCATGTTAGATGTTAGGCTAGATCCTTTTTTTTCAAAAGCAGTTCTATCGTAAACTAAACCTTCTATATTAGTAGCAGCTCCAGCGGCAGAAGTGTAACCAGACTTAACGAACTCTTTTACATGTAAGTTAGGGTTTGCAGCTGTACTATTTCCAGCCATAATTCTACTAAAATCTATCTCTCCATCATCAAGTGCATCTATGCTGTTTACATCCGCAGCAGCTCCACCAGTAAAATCAACCGCACCAACCATATGAAAATCAAGTTTACTAGAGCCTTTAATCTTATCTTCTATAACTATTTGACCAGATTTATCTAGACTAACATTTACAACTTTTAAGTTAGGTGAGTTTCCATAAGCTTCGCCTACTCTTTTTAGTAGTTCATCTATCGTGTCGTCATCTTTCAAAGAAATCTTAGTTTTTACAGATTCACCATCACTTGTAGTACCACGGATATAAAAATGATGTTTAAGATTTACAGTATCTACAGCACTATCTGTATCGCCCATCATATCGCGAATAGTATCACTTATCTTTAGGGGATTTGGAAGTGTTTCATTATCAGTACCACTTGTAAAGTCATACTTTTGACTTAAATTTGTTTGCATCACATTGGTAGTGATAGTTCTTTTAGTCAAAACTTCCTCTCCTAAAAAGAGGTCTGCTCCAGAGAGATTGAACTTTTGCTGTACATTTGATCCTAAAAATGAGTTTAAAGAACCATTATTTCCATTATAAATTCCATCATCTGAAATAGGTTTTATATCTACAGCGGTTCCAGAAAACAAATATTGACCATTAATAGATGTGTTTGAGAGATTCTTTAGGTGGTCTTCTATAACTCTAAGCTCTTTTGCAATAGCATCTAAAGAGAGGTCACTCTGAGCATCATTGGCAGCTTGAAGCATAAGTGTTCTCATTTTAGTCATAGTAGTATTGAATTCATTTAAAACAACATCTGTTTGATTTGCTATTTTATGACCACTCTCTGTACTTTTTTTAATTTGTCCAATAGTTGAGAGTTCATTATCAAGTCTCATAGTCTCAGCAAATGTTCTAACATCATCTTTCGCGTATTGGATTTTTAACCCTGAAGCTATCTGCTTGTTTACATCAAAGAGTTTTTTGCTAAGTTTAGAATTGTTTGCTCCATAGAGACTTTCATAGTACATACTAGATGTGACTCTCATAACGAACCTCCGTTTACTTTTATTCTATATAAATCTTTTTATTGTTTAAATCTAAGCAATAAAAGTTCCATAGGCTATAATCGACCAAATGTTATTTACTTTTAAGGATTATGTCACTATCATTCACTCTCGTTTTATACGCCAGAGTGGTGGAACGGTATACACGGCGGATTCAAAATCCGCTGCCTCACGGCTTAGGGGTTCAAATCCCCTCTCTGGTACCACTAGTCACAAAACCCCTATTTGTAGGGCTTTTAAAAGAGAAAAAATCTTCAACAAACAGTGATATTCATAGCCCTTATCTTGCATAGCCCTTATTTTTAGGTCCATCTTCATCATAATCAAGTATAGCTAATATACTTTTTTTGTTCATTTTTCTTGCAAAATCTATACAAGAAAAACCCTTAACATCTAGAGCTTGCTGGTTCGCACCATGTCTTAAAAGAAGTTTTACAATCTCTATGCGGCCATAAGATACCGCTGCCATTAGCGGAGTAAACCTGCTTCTTCTGTTTGTACAGTTTACATCTATGCCTTTTTCTAAGAAAAAATTTACTATATCAATATTATTATAAGTTATTGCCATATCAAAGATACTAACACCTTCATCATCAAAATCATAAATATCTGCACCACTATCAATAAGCAGCATTAACAGATCAATTTCACACCTATTTCTAATAGCATATGCTAGAACTGATTCCCCTGCATCGTTTGCAGCATTTACATCTGCACCTGATTTAATATACTCTTTAGCAGCAATAAAATCATTTTTTTTAAAAATCTCTGTCCACTTATGCACCATATTCTCTTTTATATTTTAAATTTCAAACTAATTATAACCTAGAATATATGATATATGAATTTTGCCAATAGTTTTTTTCAGTATAATCATTTTATCAAAATAAAAAGAGAGAAGTTATGCAAATTATAGAAACTAAAGAGGCATTTAAAGTATTGATAGAAAATATTAAAATGAACACTCCAAACTATAAAGACCCCTTGGCTTTTGGTATTTGCAAAGTAGTCTTAGACAAAACTGATGCAAATAAAACACCTAAAGTTACATATCTTATAGTTAACTCAAACGAGAATTTTGCTAGTGGGGCTATTTTTATAAAAGCGCTAAGTGAGCAAGAGGTAGAAGTTGATTTCAATGAGAGTGAAGTAGTCTGCGATATAACTGCATCATTTTTAAAAAGTTGTCTAAATGCTTTTAATCCTCACTGCGATGAAGCCTATGGAGATTCTCACAAAAATATACAAACTATCTTGACACTATACAAACAGCACTTAGATTTTGGTTCTTTAGATGGTATATATAGAGTAGTATTTATCTTTAAAGATGCACCTTTAAAAAGCGTCGAAGCATCTTTATTAAAGTTATCTATCGATAAAGCAGTAAAAATTCAATCATAGCTTATTTATACTACTTCTTACTCATCAACTAAATTTTATAAATATAAGACTATAATTGTTACCAAATAATCTTTGTAGAAAAAGATCCATTAAGGAGTTTTAATGAACATCTCAAACAATATCTCATCAATTACAGCTCACCAAAGCATGATGAACACAAATGCTAACAACATAGCAAATGTAAATACTGATCGTTTCATTCCTTCAGATACCAGGATGTCTAGCAATAGCGGTTCAGTTACAGCTAACACAAGAATGGCTGATAATAGTGGTTCTATGAGAAGTCAAACAGATTTAGCTAAAGAAATTCCAGACCAAATGATAGTCCAAGGTGCGACTGCGGCAAATGTAACTTCTATAAAAACACAAGATGAGATGCTAGGCTCACTCTTAGACATAAAAGCTTAAGCTTTTATATCTAACGCGTTAAAATGTTCATACTCTTTAAGTTTCTTAGTATGCTGGAGTTTTTGTCATAGTTTGGTAAATCATTTCCAAATTCAAGCGTGCTAAAGATAGTTTTTCCGATAACCGCTCTGCCTCTAACTCCATTTTCTATAGTTTTAACACCCCAAGTATTATGAAAAATGATTATCTCTTCACCCAAAAGTCCTACATAAAGGACTATATGGCCCTTGATATACAGAAGTGTCTCAAAAGGTACCGCTTCTTCTTTTATAGTGGAGATTTTATCTTCATCACTAAGGTTTTCTAAACTGATAATTTCACCTACTCTAGCTTGTTGACTTGAATTTCTAGGAAGCCAGATGCCAAAAGGGGCAAACATATCTCTGAGCATTGATGAACAATCTCTTTGTCCATACATTCCGCCCCATCCATAATTATCTTTAAAAACTTCCTTCATTACAACATTTAATGAGTCACTATCGAGAGTTAAAATTTCTTTTTTTGCTATATTTTTCGAGATTTTAACTCTCTCAAAAAGTGGTTTAGAATTTTTATATGAAGATATTACTAGTGCCATATAACTCTCTTCATCTTCAGATATAAGAGCTAAAAGAGTGCCTAGTTTCGAATAAAAGAGAAAGTTAGATGCTGAGTCATAAATGGGCTCGTTATCTTTTATAAAAAATATCTGTTGTGCTTTTTGCCAAGCATCTGTATGTTCTTTTTGCAAAAAAACAACTTCACTAGACTTTATCCAGCCAGATGCAAAGCTGCTAAAAGCATAAAGCCACTCTCTATCTTTTGAGTAGTGAGACACGAAAATAGGTTTGTTTGCCCCAAGAGTTGAGTTTTGCAGATAGTCAAAAGGAAAACCTTCCCCAGCTATATTTGGATCTCTTAGTAGTGGCTTAGTAGTAGGAAAAACTCTCATATCTACATGCCTCAAGGTTATAGCTCTTGCACTTAGAGAGCCATAGTCATCAAAGTTTGAGTTTGTTTGCATCTTAGTAAAAAATTCTTGTCCTATTGGATGAAAATTCTCTGCGTAGCTATTTTTTGCTCCATAAGCTCTAAATGGCCACATAACACTCTCTAGAGACTCTCTAGGCTTTTCATTGTTCCACACACTAAAGTAGTACTTTTCATATTTGCTCTGAATTTTTTCTTTTTCTCTCTTTTTTGGTGCATTGCTTGTAAAAAATTCCACATCTTGAGGTATATTTGTTACTTCATATATCTCTATATTTTTTTTCTCAAACTTTTTGATAGCACTCTCTTTTGTTGCACAAGAAATAAAAAACATACTAACTATAACTAAAACAATATATCTCAAATTTTTATCCTAATCGACATCCCCAAATCTACTAACAACTCTACCTAGAACCTCTATTTCATTGAGGTTTAGTGTTTGTGTTGAGTAGACTGGGTTGTCAGAAATTATATCTATCTTTCCATCTATACGTTTTTGAACCCTTTTTATAAAAAGCCCAGCATCAGTTCTTATAGTAAAGATGCCACCTCTTTGTAAATCGGTCTTCGCTCTGTTTATAAAAATGATGTCATTATAACTAAAAGTTGGCTCCATAGAATCACCTGTAACATTTAGAGCCTCTATATTTTTAAGCTCGCTCTCTCCACCTAAGAGAGCTACAAAACTCTCAGGAAGTTCTAGCTCTTCTATATCTTCATATTGATCATCAGCTCCACCGCCAGCAGATGCATTTACTTCACTTAGATATCTAACCATATAGAACTTGTTAGTAGCCTCTACTAGACTCTCAGGCGATTGACCATAGAGCATCCAGTTTATAGAGATTCTTCTCGCTGCACAAAAGTCCATCAGTTCACCAAAAGGAACTTTATTTCTTTTTTTCATAGTTGCGAAGTTCATCTGTGAAACTCCTAATACATCAGCTACATCTTTATCAAAAATCTTTTTTGAACCAAATTCTGCTGATATGATGCTCTTTATCTCTTCAACGATATCTAAAAAGTTTTTCATGTCATTTCTCCTAGATTTTCCAACACTATACTAGGTTTTTGCCATAATGTCAAAATATATTTGACATTATGTCATATTTTTATAGACAACTTGTAATTTTGTATATGATTTAGTAAATTATTTAAAGGATTTGTTATGAAAACTGAGATCGCACAAGTTTTATTTGAGAGATTTGAGAGCTATATAGGATTTTTAGCGAGTAAAATTTTTTAAGTTACTTTTTACTCTCTTTTATATCTTGTTTATTATTTTCTTCTTGTTTTTTAAACTCTGCTTCTCTTTGGGCAGATTTATTTTTATGGTAACCACCAAAGATAAATATCATAAAGATAACAAAAAGTATAACCATTATAGTGTCTATGACTGGGTGCATTATGTTTCCTTAAAGTTAGAGTAGTTTTGCCTGATGGCATCGTATAGAACTATGCCAGTACTTATGGCTAGATTTAGACTTCGTCCATCTTTTGTCATAGGTATAGTTATGTTTTGGCTCTTATATTTATTTAGTATTTTTTCGTCTATCCCTGCCGTTTCACTTCCAAAAAAGATAAAGTCACCCTTTTTAAATTCAGCTTCAAAATAAGGCCTGTCTGTTTTTGTTGTAGCAAAGTGAGCATTGTTTGTTATTTCGTTATTAAGAAAAAACTCATCTATACTCTCCCAAACATGCAGATCAAGCTTACTCCAGTAGTCAAGTCCTGCTCGTCTGACTGCTTTTTCATCCATATCAAAAGCTATAGGTTTTATAATATGCAAAGCCACTCCAGCATTTACGCAAAGTCGCCCTATTGCGCCAGTGTTATTTGGGATTTGAGGATTTACTAAAACTAAATTGAACATTTAAAAAATTACTGTTTTGTTGGCATAAACAAAGATTCTATCTTCAAGTGCTAACTTTAAGGCGCGAGATAGTACTACTTTTTCAACATCTCTTCCAGAGCCCTGCATATCTCTCCAGTTGTAAGCGTGATCTACATGGATAACCTCTTGAGCTATGATCGGTCCCTCATCAAGGTTGTTATTTACAAAGTGTGCAGTAGCTCCGATGATTTTAACACCTCTATTATAAGCTTGCTTGTAAGGGTTGGCTCCTATAAAAGCTGGTAAAAAAGAGTGATGGATATTGATGATTTTATCTTGATAAGCCTCAACAAACTTTGGAGTAAGTATGCGCATATATTTTGCTAAAACTATATAATCAATATCATTAAAACTATCAATGCATTTCATGATTTTTTGTTCATGTTCTACCCTCTCACAACCCTCATGCGAAACAGTAATATATGGAATGTTAAATCTACCTACAAAAGATTCTAAATCATCATAGTTTGAGATAACTGCTAAGATATTTGCATCTAGCTCCCCTGCTTCATATCTTATAAGAATATCGCCTAAGGCATGAAGCTCTTTCGTCGCCATAATAATGATGTTTTTCTTTTTTGGGTCTATTAGTTTTATATTTGCATCACTAGGTAGTGTTTTTAAGAGGTCAGCTTCTAGGCTTTGAAAATCTATCTCTCCATCAACTACACTTCTCATAAAAAATTTGTTATTTTCTTTATCCACAAACTCACTGTTTGATAGCATATTTAGGTTGTGGTTACAAAAAACAGTAGATATCTTATGAACTAAGCCCATCTCATCATTTGCATCTATTAAGACTCTATATTGACTCACTTTTGTTTTCCTTTTTTCAACTCTTCTTTTCTTAAGTCTATGTTCGCTAAGACATACTCTAAAAAGTTTAGAGTCATATCTACTTTAGCATCTATACTGGTGTTATTAGGTGCTTGAAATCCCTCAAAAAGAACTAACATTCTCTCTTTTAGAGAATTTAAAAAAGATTCTTCACTTTCGATGGACGAAGAATCATCCTCGTCTTTTTCCTCTTCTATCTCTTGGGAGACTTGCTCTTTTTTCTCTTTTATCATTGGAGTAGCTGAGAGAGTATGTCTTTTTGGCATATCTTCACTTTGGACTTTTTTAACTTCTATGGAGCTGTTTAGGACTTTTTTTGTAGTCTCATTATCTTCCATTTCTGCTAAAGTTGATAGTATTACATCTTTTAATTCCATGACTTTAGTAACCACCTTTCAAACTCTTTAAACTCAACATCAGCTTCCATTTTTACAAAAAAATCTCTCATCTGAGTATTTAAGTTTGAGAATTTTTTTCTCTCACCTTGAAGTCTTTTTATAGCGATTTTGGCTTCACTATTTGTAGGATCTTTTTGCAAAATCTTTTTATAAATCTCCAAGGCATCTTCTTTTAAACCTTGGAGTTCATAGATATTTGCTAGCGTGAGAGTCTGCATCTAAATTTTTATCTTACTATATAGTTAGCGATGATAGAGCCCATCTCGCTAGTTGAGCAGACCTCTTTAGCATCAAACTGTGCTAAATCCTGAGTTCTATAACCCTCACTTAGTGCTCTTTTGATTGCATCATCTATCTTATTTGCTGATGCTATCTCATTAAGCCCATATCTTAACATCATAGATGCAGATGCGATAGTTGCTATTGGGTTTGCGATACCTTGACCTGCGATATCTGGTGCTGAACCGTGGATAGGTTCATAAACACCTATTTTTGCTCCAACAGATGCTGATGGAAGAAGACCGATAGAGCCTGATAACATACTAGCCTCATCACTTAGTATATCTCCAAAAATATTTCCAGTTAACATTACATCAAACTGTCTTGGATCTCTTATAAGTTGCATTGCAGCGTTGTCAACATACATGTGGCTGAGTTCTACTTCTGGGTACTCTTTTGCAACTTCTATAACCGTATCTCTCCAAAGTTGAGAGACATCTAGAACATTTGCTTTATCAACTGAGCAAACTCTTTTAGATCTCTGCATTGCTATCTTAAAAGCTTGATGTGCTATGCGTACTATCTCATCACGAGTGTAAACCATAGTGTTCCAACCCTTATCAGCAGTTCTGCCCTTTGGTTCTCCAAAGTAGATGCCACCAATCAGCTCACGAACAACCATCAAATCAACACCTTTTACAACTGATGCCTTAAGCGATGATGCATTTATAAGTTCATCATAAACAACGGCTGGACGCAAGTTTGCATACACACCTAGTTCTTTACGGAATCTAAGAAGTCCACTCTCTGGTCGCATCTCACGAGGAAGCGCATCCCATTTTTCTCCACCTATAGCACCAAAAAGGACTGCATCTGAACTTAGTGCAATATTTATAGTCTCTTGTGGTAGTGGATTTCCTGTGATATCATAAGCACATCCGCCCATAAGAGCCTCTTCATAACTAAAACTAAAATCACTACAAGATGCTACTGCATCTAAGACTTTAACAGCTTCATCTATAATCTCAGGACCAATTCCATCGCCTTTTATAAGTGCTATTTTATATTTTTTCATTATTTACCTTTTACTTCATTTTGAGCATAACTCATAAGACCACCAGCATCTATAAGCTCTTGCATAAATTCAGGGATCGGAGTGAATTTATATGTCTTGTTTGTAGTTTTATTTGTGATAGTTCCATTGTTCATATCAATACTTATGCTATCTCCTTGTGAAATCTCTGCACTCTCTTTGAGTTCAAAGATAGGAAGTCCCATATTAAAAGAGTTTCTATAAAAAATTCTTGCAAAAGTTGGAGCTATAACCGCTGCGACACCTGCTGCTTTTAGCGCTATTGGTGCGTGTTCGCGTGAGCTTCCACAACCAAAATTCTCACCTGCTACTATAACATCGCCTACGCTCATATTTTTTACAAAATCAGGATCTGCATCTTCCATTACATGTTTTGCAAGCTCTTCTGGAACCGACGTACTAAGATATCTCGCAGCGATTATCAAATCGGTGTCAATATCCCCTCCAAAAGTCCAAACTTTTCCCTCAATATTTGCTTTTTGCATACCAAATCCTACTTATATTTTTAAAATATTTTCGTGATTGTATCTAAAGTGAGTTTTGTATTAGTTTAAAAAATCTTCTCAAAACTATTGGGGCTAACAGATTGTGACCGAAATAAGCAAGATTAACTTTACTTTAGATACAATAACTACTACTTAAAAAAAGGATAATTATAACAGTGCTAACAGAAGAGACTTTAAAAAAAGATCCATTATTAAAATGCGTTAAGCAGGTATTAGATTTTTATTTTGGAGATGTTAGCTTTAAAAGCATAAGCGCTTTTTTTATCAAAAGTGATGTCTTTGATATACCTCATGCTAAAGAGATCTTAAAAAGTTTTAAACTAAACGTGCTCCAAAGAGAAATTTCAGCCGACACAATTCAGATGAGTTTTCTACCTTGCATCATCTTTGATGCTAATGACAATCCACTGCTCTACCTCAAAAAAACAAAAGACAAAGCTACCATAATAAACCCCACTGACAACAAAGAGCTTGAAATTAGCCTTGATGGGTTAAAGTTATATAAAAAAGCACTCCTTGTCTTTAGAGATACAAATCATATAAAGCAGTTAGATTCAGATAAAGAAAAATCTTGGTTTTATGAGCCTCTTCGTGCTAACTGGAGAGTATATATAGAGATAGCGGTACTTACACTGTTTATAAATATCTTCGCTCTTGCAATTCCTCTTTTTGTTATGAATATCTATAACAGAGTTGTACCAAATCAAGCATATGAGACGCTTTTTGTCTTAGCTAGCGGGACTCTAATCATTCTTATCTTTGACATTATATTAAAGTATGCAAGAAGTCATATTATAGAGAAAGTCTCAAAAGATTTAGGACTTTTTTGGGAAGAGGAGCTTATGCGAAAGATGATGCTCATCGATACTCAGCATGACAAATATATGTCAGGAAGCAAAGCAAATCTTTTTAAAGAACTCCAGCAGGTTCGTGACTTTTTTACAAATAGATCTATGGTTCAAATCATAGACTTTCCATTTTTTATAATTGCCATTTTAGTTATCTATCTTATCTCACCTATTATCGCCGTTGTACCTTTTATTTTTGCCGTTCTTATCATTCTTTTTAATCTTTTAATGCAAAAACCTATCTCAAAACTAAGTAAAAATAGTTCTGAAAATCTCCAACTAAAATATAGCTTCATATATGAGTCAATTCAAGGCTCACAGAGTATAAAACTAAGTAATGCAACTCCATCAAGAATACATCTATGGAGAAATATTGTAGCTTTTGCTGATGGCATTGGGATGAGGATACAGACTCTTCACACCCTCTCTATGAATATCTCTCAATTTTTACTACAGCTTGTAGTTATTCTAGTAGTTATTTTAGGAGTTTTTGAGATTTCGGAGAAAAACTTAAGCGTCGGAGCACTTATAGCTATCACTATGCTCGCAAGCCGTGCAATGATGCCCATAGTGAACCTCTCTTCGATTGTTATTAGAACAAAAGAGATGGGTGAATCCATAGACCGCATCGATGAGTTTATGTCAAAACCAACTGAAGATAAGCAGAGCGCTGAGTCTGGGATTGGAGATTTAAAAGGAAAGATTGAGTTTAAGGATGTCACATTTGCTTTTGATGGAAGTAATCATCCTGCCATTGACAAGGTCTCTTTTATGATAGAAGCTGGCGAGAGAGTTGGAATCATAGGTCAAACTGGAGCTGGTAAAAGTACGCTGCTAAACCTTTTGATGGGACTCTATAAACCTAGTTCTGGTTCTATCTATCTTGATAATCACGATATCTCAACTATTCATCCCGTAGAAATAAGACAAAACATAGGCATCATGCCTCAAGAGCCATTTTTATTTAACGCTACTATAAAAGAAAATATAGAGCTTTTTCGTCCCATCAGCAAAGAGAGAATGCTAGAGATTATCACCTTTGTGGGACTCGATGATTTGATAAAAAAGTCTGGCAAAGGCGATGCATTTCAAGTTGGAGAGAGAGGTGCAAATCTCTCAGTTGGACAGAGACACTTAGTCTCACTAGCTCGTGCAATAGCCACACAACCATCGATGCTTATACTTGATGAACCTACTTCAGGTCTTGATATTGGGCTAGAAAAAAGACTCATAGATAAATTAAAGAGTGGATTGGGCGCAGATAAGACCCTTATCGTTATTACACATAGACTAGCAGCCTTAGAGTTAGTAGATAGGATTTTAGTTATAAACGATGGTAGAGTTGTAGCTGATGGACCAAGAGATAAGGTTTTAGAAACACTCAGAACTCCATCAAAAGGTAAACAATGAGTTATAGATATCTAGAAGAGAGAAGTTGGAACTACCGTTTTTTTGTACTTCCTATCATTGTTTTTATAACTGTTTTTTTAGTCTGGGCCTATTTTGCCCAGATTGATGAGAGTGTTAAGGGAGTTGGGAAGGTTATACCATCAGGTCAGACTAGACTTTTGCAGCACTTAGAGGGTGGGATCATAAGTGATATCTTAGTTGCCGAGGGAGATGTGATTGAGAAGGGTCAAGTATTGTTTAGAATCAAAAATCAGTACTTTATCTCCGAGCAGAGAGAAAACATCATAAAACTTACAGCTTATCAAGCCAAACTAAAGAGAATAACCGCCCTACTAAAAGAGGAAAAAGAGTTAATTTTTGATAAAGATACTTATGAAAGTATCCCAATTATTATAGAGAATGAGATTGCTTTATTTGAGTCTCAAAAGAGAAGAGATAGCTCTGAACTCTCAATACTACAAGAACAACTCAATCAAAAAAAGGCTCAATTAAAAGAGCTTGAGGTAAGACTTGAAAATCTTTCTATAGAATATAATTTATCAGAACAAAATATGAAAATCCAAGAAGAACTTAGCAAAAAAGGTGCAATATCCAAAGAAAAGTATCTACAAAATCTATCTGTAAAGCAAAAACTATACACTCAATTGCAAGAAACAAGATACACAATGCCTGTTTTAAAGACGGAGATTAAAGAATTTTTTAACAAGATTGATTCTAAAAAGCTTGATATCAGGTCTAACCTACTTCAAGAAAATAGTGAAGTGCAAATTGAGATAAAAAAACTACAAGAGCTTATGCAGACAGATGTTGATAGAGATGCGAGGATAGCAGTTACAAGTCCTGCAAAAGGAATAGTAAATAAAATCAATTATAACACCATCGGTGGTATTGTAAAATCTGGTGAAACAATAGCTGAAATCTCACCTCTTGATGAAGAGTTAATGATAGAAGCTAAGATAAACACAGCAGATAGAGCGTATATCTATCCAGGCCAAGATGTCTCTATAGAGATAACAGCTTATGAGTCTTCTAAATACGGGCTAGTTAAAGGAAAGCTAATCGGCATCTCACCCGATAGCTCAACTGATGATAAGGGTGGCAATTACTACACTATAAAGGTAAGAGCAAATAACTATAAGTTTGATGACAATTCTCCCATACTAATAGGAATGACAGCAAATGTTAATATTCTAACAGGAAAAAGAACTATACTTCACTACCTGTTAAAACCCATGAAAGATATAAAATATAGAGCTTTAACTGAACATTAGAGCATTTTTTGAACGTTTATATTTATTAGCAAGTATTTTTTGGGTACAATATTGACTATTTTTGCCATATTTATCAAAAATAAATATATGGCATTTTTTTTTAACAAGATGAATTATACGAGGAAACTATATGAAGAGTGTAAAATTAGCAACTTCGACAAAGGATTAAGGTAGTGTTTGGTTTTATAAAGATGCTTAACAATTTAATGACTAAATTGAAACAAAACAAAAGATTGTGGTTTACATCGATTTTTGTCGTAGCTTGTGCTGGGATAAGTTTAGCTCTACTCATGCTAATAAGTACAACAGAGAGTATCTCTAAAGAGGTATACGTCAGTCAATCTAAGAATTTTGTTGAGACATACAAAGACTTAGTGAAAGTACAAGAGATAAAACTTCACGATATATCTTTGCTTGTTTCTTACGATGAAACCCTCATTCAAGCCTTAGGAAATAACAACTTAGAGAGTATTAAAAAAATACAAAAAGATATCAATACAAAACTAAATCAAAAAAATCAAAATACACTAAGCGTTACATTCTATCCTACGCAAAACACTACAGAAAAACTTCGTAGTTCTGTAGTGTCAGCCTTGCAAACTAAAAACAGTATCTTTGGTATAGAGGTTCTCTTTGATGGTGTTTTTTATGTCTATCTACTACCTATCATAAAAGAAAATATTGTTATAGGTGTTGCTGAAGTAAGAGAGAGCATCTACTCCATAAAAGATAGTTTTGATAGAAGGTCTAAGGAGTTTACATTTTTGCTAGACAAGAAGATGTTACCATTTTTATCGCTTAAAAACAGGGATGGTATCTATAGTGATATCGGTAAAAATCACTTAGTAAATATAAAAATACACAATAACAAAATAGTTTCATATATAGCTAACCTAGATGGTAAGATTATAGAGGATTTAGCTAAGGAAGACTATATCTCTGATAAAGAGTATTTTTTAAACTCAACAATTATTAGAGATGTAAATGGTGTAGATATTGGACTTATAGTTTTAGGTGAGAGTATTAGTCAAGAGAGTGGCTTTATAAACATGGTCCAAAAGATGGCAAATCAAGTAGTTATGATAACTCTTGGACTTATTGTCTCATTATTACTATTTTTACTTTAAGGAGATGCTAACTGATGCGAAGATTACGGATACTTAAAGTTTATGGAATTTTGTGGCTATTTATATTTTTTATAGTATATTCAAACCTATCAACTATCTATGAATTTTTCCTCACTACTTTAACATTTAACATAGCAGTTCTTACAACTCTCTCTATTGGAATTGTAGTTATTTTAAAAGCCACTATGGAACTTGTCATGCTAACAGGAACATTTGCCGTTGTTCGCTATAAAAAAGGTGGTTCTTTAGAATTTTATCTAAATGGCATAGACAAAATATTTCCAGAAAATGTTGCTAAAATGTTTGCACAAAGAGCATCTCATCAAAATATATACTTCACACATACCGAGGCATCTGATGTAACGGATTGGCTTGAAGAGAAGTTTATAAACCAAAAAAGTTTTATATCTTTTTTTGTTAGTATGAGTTTGATGATAGGACTTTTAGGAACTTTCTCAGGACTACTCATATCACTAAACGAGATGGGAACAATAGTCCTCTCGCTTCAAGGTGATGTAAATCTCGGCGAAGTTATGAAGAGGTTAAATGGCCCTATTAGCGGTATGTCTGTAGGTTTTGGGTCATCTCTGTTTGGAGTTGCATCTGCTATCATACTTAGTGTTAAAGGCTATATATTAGAAAAAAATCAAGCTATTTTTATAGAAGATATACAAGACTGGATAAGCTCTTTAATTATAGAGTCTCCCGTGAGTTCATCTAGCGGTAGTGTTGTAAGTAGTGGCGGCTCTTCTATGTCTCAAATTATGGAGATTTTCACAGATAAGATAAGTGTTTTTACAAGCGGTATGCAAGAGTCAAACAAAGCAAACGAAAATATCTTAAAAGTACTCTCACAAAGTATAGATGGAGAGTCTCAAGCTGCAAAAAATGAGATGCTTGCACTTGAGAATATATCTGCTGGCATAAAAGACTTAAACATAAGTAGCTACCAAAGTTCATCATCCTTAGTTAGCTCCATAGAAGACCTCTCCGCAGCTACTGTAAACTCTGGAAGAAGCATAAAAGCTATGTTAGAGCTTCAAGAGAAAAACAATGAAATGTTAAAAGAACTCCTTAGCAAGTTAGATGGCAAGGTTTAGTAAATGGCAAAAAAAAGAGTAGAGGCATTTAACCCATGGCCAGGATTTGTGGATCTTTTTGCTTCGGTTATTATGGTTATTTTGATGTTTATGTTAGTACTTCTAGTAAACATCACCTACTACTCTCAGTTTAAATATAAAGTATCTTACACTGGAACAGTTCCCATCAAAGGAGAAACAAATGTTAAGCGTGAAGATATTATAAAAACAGCTATATCTGGGGTTGAGTTTAAAAAAGCAAAAGAGAAAGAAAAACAAGTCAAAAGTGCTGGCTTGGATTATAGCAATGTAGAAAACAACAACACAAGACAGGACAATCTTATCTATGAAGATTGGATGGTAATAAAATATCTAAATAGTGAAGTTATTTTAGATCCAAACTCTATAAAAGAGATCGAAGAATTTTTGCTTAGTGCTAAAGAGAAGTTTTTTGGGCACTTTGTATCTATCTATATAAAAGAGCCGCAAAACCAAGTGAGTGCATCTGTAGCAAAGCAGCTAGCACTATCTAGAATTATAAATATAAGAAATTTGATTCGCAAACTAGATTACAAGAATGATGATGTAGTAGTTAGACTAAAAGATACAATTCCACAAAACAATCTTGTTGAACACGAGTCTGGTTACGCAGTCATTCTCATAAATAGAAAAAAATAGAAGAGTTTTTAAAAGGATAATTTAAAGTGCAAAAAATAGTGGTTTTAATATTTTTCATATTTTCTTTAAGCTCTTATGCCAATGAAGTTGTAGTTGAAAAAGAGGACATTACACAAAGCTATAAAAATATCAAAATAGAGAGTGATAAAGACTTTAAAGACTCCTCTGCACTTCAACCTAGCTCTGTAGAGTTACAAAAGGTCGATCTCATTGATGTAGTGCTTCAAACACTCCTAGCGAGCCATAAAGTTAAATCTACAAGAGAAAAAATGATACAAGCTAAAGAAGATGTAGATATAGCTTATGCGAACTACTATCCATCTGTAGATGCTTCGTACTCCCTAACAAAAACTCAGCTCAAGCCAGGCGATAAAAAACCAGATAAAACTCTAAGTGATTCTAAATACTATGGTGATGAGATTTTAGCTTTAAAACTATCTCAAAATATCTATGCAGGTGGAGAGACACAAAATGATATACAAAGACTCAAATCTCTGTATCAACTCTCTAAAGTGGAGTTTAAAAAACTACTAGAAACAGAGGTTCAAAAAGCGGTTACTTCTTATGTTGATGTTTTGTTTTCAAAAGAGTCTCTTGAAGTGAGTGATAAAAACATCAAAGAGCTTGAAAAGATTTTTGATATAGTAAAAACAAAATACGATGCTGGAGCACTTTCAGTAGGAGAACTTAGCAATATTGAAGCGAGTATCTCAAATGCAAAATCTCAATACTCAAGAACAAACTCAAAGTATATAAACTCACTTGATTACTTTGAGTTCATAGTTGGCGAGGTGTTTCATGATGCATATCCGCACGAAAAAATAACAAAAGTTGAACTTAAAGATTTTGATAGTTTACTAGAGAGCTCTTTAGTAAACAACTCTGAACTGCAAGCACTTGACTACCAGGTGCTAAGCAATAAATACAATCTTAAAAAATTAAAATCCGCTTTTAGACCAAAGATTGACTTTGTAGCAGGTGCTGAAAAAATAATGGATAAGGAAGATTTTGAGCATAATGAAGATAAGTATTATGCGAAAATAGTCTTAAATTACAATCTTTATAATGGTGGAAGAGATGAAAAGCAGTATCTAAAAGCCTTTTCTAAAATAAAAGAGAAGATGTTTGATAAAAAAGCAGAGATTAGAAGAATAAAATGGGGTCTAGAGAAGTTTCACACATCTCTTACCTCACTTCAAGATAACATGGACAATGCTCAAAAAGAAGTAGATGCATCTACGAAAATGGTTGAATCTTACTGGGAGAGTTTTAGAAATGGTGAGCAAGATTTATATGTACTTTTAGAAGCCCAAAGACAACTAAATACAGCTGAATTGAATCTTATACAAAACCAACAAGATAGTATGAAAGACTACTTTGAGATACTTCTTCTCTCTGGTGAGCTGCTTGAGTATTTCCAGATAGATATAGAAAATGAAAGCTTTCTAGATATGGCGAAGACGGCATATAGAGAACAACATAAAGAGGCTCTGCAAAAAGAAGAAACAGAGTATGTAGTTTTAGATAACACTTTAGAAATAGTAGATATAAACACAAGTACTAAACCAGTTGAAGTTGTTAGCTTGGATGAAATAGAACAACATCCTGTAAGTATGAAGCCTGCACTCGATGGCATCTTGTCTTTTCATGAAAATTTTCTACTACAAGACCCACAAAGTTACACCATAGTTATATCTAAGTTTGACAACTCCATAGATGCGCTTAAGATGATAGATAAGTTAGGAATTGAAGATAGTGCTTTTATATATCAGTCTCATAACGATAAAAAGATTCAAACAAATATAGCCTATGGCATCTTTGAAATAGAATCAGATGCCATCATTGCGAAAGATAAACTAAAGAGTGATAAAAAAACTAAAGTTGAACTTATCAAAAAAGTTCAAAAGAACTTTAAAGAGTTTACAAATCTTTTATTTGTAGATGCAGGTGAATTAGAGAAATACAAAGAGTTACTGGCTCAAAAAGAGTTAAAGTTCCAGACAGATGTAAGCTTTAAAGAGAGGTTTCTTACAGCTTCAGAAGATAATTTTACTATCAATATAACCACCCTTGCTTCTATGGAGATAGCAGGGAAAGTTATAGAAGATGCAAACATTGCAGATAATAGTTTTGCATTTTATTTTGGTCAAGATAAAAAATGGGTAAAACTTATGATGGGAGTATATCCTAGCTATGAAGATGCTAGTTCTGCATTAGAGGCACTTGGAAAGTTAAAGACAGAGTATATGCCAGTTATAGAGAAGATATCTTCAAAACAAAAACTCTATAGGAAGTTTAACGAACAATGAAGATTTTGATATATATCATCGCTTTTTTGATTGCTACATTTGTTATATCTTCTAGTTTATACAACAAACATATAGAGACAAAAGAGCTAATAAGAGTATCCCTTGATGAGGATAAACTTAAGTCAAGATTACTACAAATCACTAAAGACTCTATAGAGCAAAACAATCTTGTGCTATTTAAAAATGCTATATATCTCTTAAGAGAGAGTTCACCTTTAGTAGATGCAAAACTAGAACTAAAAAACTACACTTTTAGCGACAAAATACTTCTTGAGAAGGTTTATCTTAAAGAGAGTGAGTGGTTTGTTAGTGATGTAACCATAGATGCAAATATAGCAGATATAGAAGCATCTGAGACTGGACTTTATAAACTAACTCTAGCTAAAGACAAAAAAGAGTTACAAAGCGTAAATATAAAGTTTCAAGCCATTAAAGATAGTATTATAAGAGATTTTCTAGTTCCTCTTGAGATAAAAACTGACTTTTTACAAAGCGCAAGTACAGATGCAACGACAAAACTCCTAAGAGTAGATGAAGAGAAGTTTTCTCTTTGGATATCTTACAAAAGTAGTTTTGATAAAGAGTTTCTAGATGTGCAGTTAAAAGAGTTTATGCTAGCTCTTAGCATCCTTCTTTTAATTATAACTTTTTTTGCTTTTTTGTTGTATAGATTTGTTGTTTATAAGAGCTTAAAGGCCTCGATGGACAGCTTAAATGCTTATCTTACTAATATACTAAAAGGTAAGATGCTTGACTTCAAAGGGCAAAAAACTAACTTTAGTGAACTTGATATCTTAGGCGAGAACACCATAGCCCTTAGTAAGAAGTTTATAAACACAACAAACGACCTAACAGTTAGTAGAGATATCATCTACCAAAAAGAGAGAAGTGATGAACTAACTGGACTTCCAAATAAAAAATCATTTGAAAATGACTTAAAATATATGTTTATCTCAAATAGAGGTGGCTATGTTATCTACTTAAAGATTGACAAAATTGGTATCTTTACAAAAAATCATGGGCCTGAGATTGTAAACTCTCTTATAGAGGATTTTGCAAAGGCCGTACAACACTACTTTAATATCTCAAGAGATAGAGATGGCTCCATATATAGGTTCTTTGGTGGAGAATTTTCTATGCTTTTATATGAAAAAGAGACACAAAAAGTGGAGAGTTTTTTAGAAGATATCCTAAAGCTTATTGATAAACTAGTAGATAAATACTACTTCTTTGACCGTTCAATCTACTTTGGAGCTGTTCCGTTTGATCAGTATGGGACTATAGAGTCAAACATAGAAAATGCTCAAGAGGCTTATGAGAGCGCACTTGCGCAAAAGAGTAAGTTTTATCATATTGCTGACTTTCAACAACAAGTTGAGTCTATGAAAAAATTAGAGGGAAGTATCAAAGATATCATAAAACGAAATGACTTTGTACTACAGTATCTTCACGATACAGTTGAGTTTGGAGATGAGCCAAAGACTCTTATTCAAGAGATCTCACCTCTTATCATAGATAGTTTTACATTTGAGAATATTCCTACAGGAAAGTTTATCTCAGTGGCTGAGAGACTTGGTGTTGTGGCAGATTTTGACAAAGCACTCATCATAAAAGCACTAGAGCAGATAGAGTTAGGAGAGATTGAACATCAGATTTGTATAGTCCTATCGGTCTCAACTGTAACAAACAAACTCTTTATGTCATGGCTAAGTACTACATCCAAAGAGAATGAGTTTATGCGAAAAATCATCTTTACCTCACCTAGCTATAGCGTGGCTAGTAATTTTGAAGAGTTTAGTAGTTTCTATGGCATACTAAGAGAGTTAAACATAGAATCTATGATAAAAAAATACGACCCAACAGACTTAAGTCTTGATAGCTTAAAAGAGTTGAGGCCAACATACTTAAAACTAGATAGAAGTTTTTGTCAGGATTTCAAAAAAGATAGCATAAAACACAGTGTGGTAAAACAGATAATAGAGTTCTCTCATGAGCATAACATCAAAGTTATAGGCGACTCACTAAAGAGTAGACAGGACTATCTTGCATTTGAGATGCTAGGTGTCTATGGAACTTCAAGCTAGGATTAATATTATGAAACTTTTTTCAATCTTTTTTATAAGCGCTTTTTTACTTACCCTGCAACTATTAGCAGGAGATGAGATAGAGCAAGATAATAATATCTCTATAAAAACATTTAGTATAGATAATGATCAAGAACTATTTAACTCCATAAAAAGAGTTTTTTACTCTGCAAAACATGAACATATCCTAGATACTAACTGGACATCACTTGAGATGAGTAAAAGAGTCACAACTGGTTTTGTAGATATAGATGTAGAAGTTCAAAGCGTAATCCTTAGTAGCAAAAATCTTGATGAAAATGGCACTAAAGAGCTCAGTTTAGAGATATTTACAACACAAAATGATGAAGTAACTTACTTTAAACCAGATAGTTTCTTACATAAACTCTTTTGGAATAGATTGGAGTACATCTTAGGTATAAAAGATGAGTGGATAAATTGTAACTTTAGACTAGAGACTATTGCTTATCCTAATCATATACTTTGTAATGCAGATAGAGATAAAGCAAGAGCTAAAGAAGTAGAAATAGAACACAACCAAGACAAAGAGACCCAATGAAATTCATCTTTGCATCTACTCTAATTTTTCTTACTCTTTTAGCAGACTCTTTAACTACAACAGAGTCCTCGCAAAACTCTGCAAGTGAGGTTTTATCCTCGCCTACTAGTGAGACTAAAGTTCCACTTCCGTTAAGCTCTACAAGAACTACAGTGGAGCTATACAAAAAAGAGGCTAAGGAAAACAATGCTAGTGCGATGTTTAATTTGGGACTACTTTATTTTAGTGGAGATGAAGTAGAGCAAAATTATGTAAAGGCCCTTAACTGGTACAAAAAGGCTTCAGATGCAGGTGATTTAAAAGCGCTAAATAACTTAGCCTATATGTATGAACATGGACTTGGAGTCCAAAGAGATGACTCCTTAGCAAAGGAGCATTATGAGAGAGCTGCAAGAGCTGGACTTGTAGAAGCGCAGTTAAATCTAGGACTTTTTTACGAGAACAGCCCTACTCCATCCAATATGAAAAAAGCCTACTATTGGTACGAAAAAGCAGCAAATAATGGAGATAAAGTAGCCCAAAATAACTTAGCGAAACTCTACTACTTTGGCAATGGAGTAGAAGAAAACCTGCAAAAAGCTTTTTTTTGGTTTCAAGAAGCTGCATGGAATGACGATGCCTTAGCGCAGTATAACATCGCTATGATGTACTACAAAGCTGAATATGTATCTTATGACTCAGAAAAGACACTGTTTTGGCTTGAGAGAAGTGCTAAGGGGGGAAGTCATCATGCTCAGAGTAAACTTGGCGATCTGTATGCTGAGGGGATTATTGTTACAAAAAACCTCAAAACTGCATTTGAGTGGTATAAAAGAGCTGCAAATGATGGCTTTTTAAGAGCTATATATCAAGTTGGTGTTTTTTACTTTTATGGCCATGGAGTAGATATTGACAAATTAGCAGCAAAAGAGTGGCTAGAAAAAGCTCATAGCCAAG
>JAVEST010000082.1:0-8849 GCA_034006465.1 Sulfurimonas sp.
AGGGATGTTTTTTGAATATTGCCAGATTTAGTAGATTATTATTCCCGATTTTCTTATTGTTACTAATTGCTTCTATCGGTTATATGCTTATCTCTAGTAAAAATAAAGCTTTGATAAATGAGAGATATTTAGAGATTTCAAAAAACATGGAAACACATCTTGAATCTTTGATAAAAGAAAAGCAAGATGCTATTTTACAGATGTCTTTAGCAATGTCACAAGATCAAAAAATAAAAGATGCACT
Source organism: Sulfurimonas sp. (assembly GCA_034006465.1). Classification (GTDB taxonomy): domain Bacteria; phylum Campylobacterota; class Campylobacteria; order Campylobacterales; family Sulfurimonadaceae; genus Sulfurimonas. The sequence goes on from JAVEST010000082.1 coordinate 245, forward strand.
TTTAAGTAAAGACAAATTAAATATTAATCTAAAAGAGTTCTCTTTAAAATTAAAAAACAATACCAATCTAAAAAATATCTGGTTTCAGATTGTAGATGCGCAAGGTAAAAGTTTTTACAGAAGTTTTAGTAACAAAACTGGGGATAGTTTAGTAAAAGCTCGCTCAGATATAGATAAAATGATAAAAGATCCACAAATCATAACCTCTATAAGTGCAGGTAAATTTGCAATTTCACTTAAAACCATGGTTCCCATCTATGAGGATGGTCTCTTTATTGGTATGTTTGAGACTCTTAGTATGTTTGACTCTATAATTCAAAAGATGCAAGAGAGCAACGAGCATACAATCATGCTTATAGATAAATCATACAAAGATCAACTGGTATATGTAGATAGAACTAAATTTATACAAAACTACTTTATAGTTAATGATAAGGCAGATGAAAAATTATTAACCTACATCAAAGAGCGCTCCATAGAAGCGGTAATAAACTGCGAAGATAACTCTACTATATGCCTCTCGCCTCATTCGCTTGTGAGTGTTTATAAACTTAATGATGAGCTTGGCAAACCAATGGCATATTTTATTATGTCCTACAACATAGATGAAATAAACTTAAATGATATTCTTCAAGTTCGAAACATCCTATTTTTAGTCTTTGGAGCTTTGTTATTTGTAGGGTATATTTTATTTTTATATTTTCAATCTAAAAAAAATCTCATAAAAAATTTAAATTTTAAACTTGAAGATTTGGTCAAAAGCAAAACAAAAGAACTTACTTATTTAGCTCATCATGATGCACTCACTGGTTTAACAAACCGTTTTTTATTTTTGGAGATTGTAAAAAACACAATAGAGAGTGCCAAGAGACAAAGTTCTACCTTTAGCATTTTATTTTTAGATATAGACAGATTTAAAGATATCAATGACACTTATGGGCACTATATGGGGGATCTGCTTTTAAAAAATGTTGCAAAGAGATTAGAAGGCTGTATTAGAGCTGAGGGTATCGTCTGTAGATTAGCTGGAGATGAGTTTGCCATTTTACTTAAAAACGTAGATGAAGGTAGTGTTATAGCAATTGTTGACAAAATCATACATTCTATTGGACAATCCATAGAGCTCCAAAACAGTGTGTTTAACATAACTATTAGTATAGGGATAAGTTGTTTCCCTCGCGATGGATCTGATGTAGATATCTTAATGAGTAATGCTGATACTGCTATGTATAAAGCCAAAGAAGATGGAAGAGATACTTATCAGTTTTATGATAAGAAGATGAGTGAACCTGCACTAAAGAGAGTGATATTAGAGAAAAACTTAAAAATCGCACTTCAAAAAAATCAGTTTGAAGCATTTTATCAGCCTCAGATTGATACTTCTACTGGTGAAATTATAGGAGCTGAAGCACTTATTAGATGGAATTCTCCAGAGCTAGGGTTTGTATCTCCTGCTGACTTTATTCCAGTTGCTGAGCAAACAAAACTTATCATAAAAATAGATCTTTGGATGATGAGAGAGACTATGAATCAATTGATGGATTTTCAAAAGAGCGGGATTGATATAAAAAAACTATCCTTAAATATCTCTGCAAAACAGCTTGAGGGTAAAGAGATGATAAGTGACTTGAAAACTATCTTACAAGAGACAGGCTTTGATGCTTCAAAATTAGAACTTGAGATTACAGAAAGAGAGATGATGGCAAATCCAGAGGCGACAATACTTATATTAAATGAGATTAAAAAACTTGGAATTAGTATCTCAATAGATGATTTTGGTACAGGACACTCTTCGTTAGCATACATAAAACGCTTGCCTATTGATAAACTAAAGATTGATAAAAGTTTTGTAGATGAGCTTCCACATGACAAAGAAGATGTTGCTATTGTTCGCTCTGTTATCTCTATAGCAAAAAACTTACAGATAGACATTATTGCAGAAGGAGTAGAGACTCAAGAGCAAAAAGATTTTCTACTCCTTGAGGGTTGTCCAAAAATCCAAGGATATTTTTATTCTAAACCACTTAATGCTAGTGACTATAAAGAGTTTTTACTCAAACACAATATATAAATCTTTGATTTTTATTTGAAATATGATAAGATACTCGTAAAGGATAGAAATTATCTTTTAATAAGGGGTCTAAAATGAAGAAAAAACTTACATCCGTCTTTGGTGCACCTATCGCCGATAATAACAATTCACTTACTGCAGGACCAAGAGGTCCGATGCTTATGCAAGATGTGTGGTATCTTGAAAAAATGGCACATTTTGATAGAGAGGTGATTCCTGAGAGGCGCATGCACGCAAAAGGTTCTGGTGCTTTTGGAACATTTATAGTTACGCATGATATCACAAGATATACAAAGGCAAAAATCTTCTCAGAAGTTGGTAAAAAGACTGAGATGTTTGCTCGCTTTTCTACCGTTGCAGGTGAGAGAGGTGCCGCAGATGCTGAGAGAGATATTCGTGGTTTTGCACTTAAGTTTTATACAGAAGAGGGAAACTGGGATTTAGCTGGTAACAATACTCCTGTGTTTTTTCTAAGAGATCCACTCAAGTTTCCAGACTTAAATCATGCTGTCAAACGAGATCCAAAAACAAATATGCGAAGTGCAAAAAACAACTGGGATTTTTGGACTAACCTTCCAGAAGCTCTGCATCAAGTAACCATCACTATGAGTGATAGAGGTATCCCAGCATCTTATCGTCATATGCACGGTTTTGGAAGTCATACTTTTAGCTTTATCAATGATAAAAATGAGAGAAACTGGGTGAAGTTTCACTTTGTGAGTCAACAAGGCATCAAGAACTTAACAGATGCACAAGCTCAAATCTTAGTTGGTAAAAACAGAGAGAGCCATCAACAAGACTTGTTTGAGAGTATAGAAAAGGGAGATTTTCCAAAGTGGAAAATGTTTATCCAAATTATGAGTGAAGAAGATGCAAAGCACTACAAATTTAACCCTTTTGATCTCACAAGAGTATGGCTTAAAAAAGATTATCCACTTATAGAAGTTGGAGAGTTTGAGCTAAACCGTAACCCAGAAAACTACTTCGCCGATGTTGAACAAGCTGCATTTAACCCTGCAAGTGTTGTTCCTGGAATCAGTTTTTCACCTGATAAGATGCTCCAAGGAAGACTCTTCTCATACGGAGATGCGCAGAGATATAGACTAGGAGTAAACCACAACCTCATCCCAGTAAATGCACCAAAATGTGAAACAAATAGTTATCATAGAGATGGACTTATGAGAGTTGATGGCAATGCTGGAGCTACTGTAGGGTATGAGCCAAACTCTTATGAAGCGTGGCAAGAGCAAAAAGAGTTCGCTGAGCCAACACTTGACATTGATGGCGGAGCCAATAGGTGGGAGATGGATGATGATAACTTCACACAACCTAGAATGTTATTTCAACTTATGAGTAAAGAGCAACAAGAGGTTCTTTTTCAAAACACTGCAAGAGCTATGGGTGATGCTCCAGAGTTTATCAAACAAAGACATATAGACAACTGCACAAAAGCAGACCCAGCTTATGGTGCAGGAGTAGCAAAAGCTTTAGGTCTCTAATCTTAAAATCTTCTATCTGCATGAAAAAGTTTTTTCATGCAGGTTTTACTATACTTAACAACATTGTTAAGCAAAGTAACTAAAGGTAATGAAAAGTAGGCTGTAAAGGTATAGATAAAATTAAATCCTCTGAGTAATCCATAAACTAGATTCTGCCTCAAGTAATACATGACCGCACACGTGTCATATTGAACTTGATTTATGATGTGATTTAATAATTCTTCAAAACACTAAATTATAAAAGTAAATAACTAAATGATAACACAAGCAAAAAAAACAGATAAAAATCTATCTACGCTTATAGTAAACGCTATTGGTGAAATCGCAAATACTCTTACAGGAGAAAATGAAAAGAAGAAGATTTTAGAGACTTTAGATTTTTACATCTCTATGGACATAAATAGACTAAGCTACAATAATATCTGCACTTATAAAGTTGGAAGTGAGTTAGCAGGACTTATAATAGCCTATGACTCAAATAGAGTAAATGAGCTTGACAATCCTATGCTTCAACACCTAGCTTCTAAAGATATTTATTTAGACTCTTTTGATAAAGAGTGCTTTATAGATGAGTTTTATATAGATACTATAAGTGTTTTTGAAGAGTTTCAAGGTCGTGGAATTGCAAAAGAGTTATTTGCTTTTATAGAAGAAAAGGCAAAAGCATTGGGTTTTGATAAATTGTCGCTTTTAGTGGATGTTGAAAATCTTGTAGCTCTTAGCTTATATAAAAAAATAGGCTTTAAAAAGAACACTATTTTAAAGCTTTCAAATCATGAATATCACCATATGATCAAAAAGAGTGTGCTTAAAGTTTAAAATCATTATTGTATCATTTCACTAAAAAAGAGTCTTATGAAACTGATGTTGCTGTTTTTACTACTTCAAATCATAACTCTATATGCAAATGAAAACTGGATTTCTATAGAACCACTAGATAAAACTCCAACTTCTAAAACGCCTAATAAATTAGATCTAAACCTGTCTCAAATAGAGCCCATAAATAAAATGATAAAAAATGCCACAGTACTTAAGCAACTTATAGATCTAACAACTAAAAAAGAACTGCCAGCGACTAATGATAAAGAGTGGTTTATCTTAAATAGTGAGACAAGTAAGTGATGCTTATGTTAAAAGATAAGCGAACTTTTTGACCCACTCTCTAAAAACATCTGAGTGCTCCATTCTTACTCCGTTTTTTTGCAAATCTTGCACACATAAGACTGCAAACTCACTCTTTAACTCTAATGTGTATAAGAGAAGATTATCGAGCCTTTCATCGCTGTAGTCTTTAAGTAAAGCACTTACAAGTCCGATGCTAAGAGCATATAGTACATCCACCTCATCACTATAATCGCCCTCGCCTGCCTCTAATATAGCTTCTATATCTGGGAGTTTATGCATAACTTTTATAAAACTTAAAAAACCAACTGCCACCTCGCGAGAGACAGCACCACTTAGTGCATCTAAAAGAAGTGACTCATCTAGCTTTGCCTTTAAGATGCTATGGACATATTCCCAACTTCTAGGAGTTGCAAAGCTTTTTGCATCACTCTTTGCATCAAAGGTAAAGAGATGCTCTTTTTTGTAAGAGATATAGGCGATGATTCTCTCATCAAGGTTTTTTTTAAAAGCCCAAAATTTCCAGTCATCCACATCAACTTCCATCTCAAAGTGAACAAATCTATTGGCTAGTGGTGAGGGCATCCTATATGTCACACCTCTATCGCTCTCACGGTTTCCAGCGGCAACTATAGCCCAACCATCAGGCAACTCATACTCGCCTACCTTTCTATCGAGTATGAGTTGATATGCAGATGCTTGAACGCTTGGTGCAGCGGTGTTTAACTCATCTAAAAACAAGATGCCCTCTCCATCTTTTGGTAAAAAAGCAGGTGGAGCCCAAAGAGCAGAGTGAGACTCCTTATCGTAAAAAGGAATCCCTTTTAAGTCCGTTGGATCCATAAGTGCAAGCCTTAAATCTATAAAGCCGATCTGCTTACTCTGTGCAATCTGCTTAACTATAGAAGACTTCCCAATCCCTGGTGCTCCCCATAAAAAAACTGGAACTTTTTGCTCTATTAAAGCTTGAAGCGTTTGTGTTAGTTTTGATGCTCTCATTTAAACTTCCCATCCTATATTTTCATTCATTATGTGTCTGCCAAAGTTTGAGTTTTCTTTAACTGCTCGCTCATAACGAGAGTCAAGCTGAAGTTGGTATAAAATATCAACAGGTGTATTGGCATTTTTTGCCAAAGAGAGCAAAATCTCTGCATCTACGCTTTTTGCCAAAAGCTCTAAAATTTCGCTTGGCGTGTTAGAGTTTTTAGCTAGTGCATAGTGGTTTTTCTCATCTTTAAAAGCGACTTTAAGTTTCTCTTGTGCAGTTGCACTATTTTGATACAAAGCATCATAAATCTCTTGTAAGTTTAACCCTAGCAAACTCTCTACAGCCTCACTACCTATCTGATCATTTGATGCTAAGGCTAGGTTTGCATCTGGGTTTTTAAGCTCTAAAATCCTCTTTTGCATCTCTTTAGTTAGAGAACTATTTTGTGCTAGCTCAACAAGATTTGCATCTAAAAAGGTCTCAAAGAGTTCATCATCTAACCTTACATATCTTGCTAAATTTTTAGCTAGTTTACTATCTTGCATAAGAGTTTTTATCGTACCTTTTACTAGGTTTTTATTGTAAGACAAAGCCTCATGAACTTCACAAAATTCAAGTAGAGAGCTCTGCATCTCCTCATCACAATCTCCTCTCATAGCTATCATCTTTTTTATCTCTAGTGGTGCTTTTTTTATAAGCATCTTTAAGACACCCTTTGGAGTTGAGTCATTCTTAGCAAGGCTTGAGATGATTTTGTAGTTTGGTTTGTTTCTTCCATCACTCATACTCAAATGAAGTGGCTCTAAGTTAGAGATAGCCTCTAAAACTAAAGCATCATCGCTTTGAGATGCAAGATGCATAATGCCTAGAGCCGCATACTCAACATTGTGATTTCTCTCTATATCTTTGTAAAATCGCACTATAAGAGCCGCACTTATATCTCTGTTGTCATCATTGTCAAAAAAATTCTCACCACCCCAACTATACATCTTTATGAGTTTAAGATACAACTCATCGCTTATCATCGAGTTTGTCAGAAAGTCCTTTAGTCTTGCCCTGTCTCCTGAGAGCTTTAGGCTCATCATTAGCGTGTTAGCATCTATATGTTTTGCAAGTTCTCTCTCTAGTGCATCTATGGAGATAAACTCTAACTTCTTGTTGTTTTCATAGAGCTTATCGCTCTCATTTTGCTCATAAGGAGTCATCAGTTTCCCATCTATGATTAGCTCAACATCTTCACTAAAGCTCTCTGCTAGCTTTATCTTATGAAACTTTAGCTGTGAGTTAAACTCATCAGCACTAAAAGAGCGCGTTTTTCCAAAAAGTAGGATAGTTTTGTTTTTTAATTTTTCTAAATTCATAAGGCTGATTATACTCATATTTTTTTAGCATTGTCTTTTTTTTAGTTACAATAACTTCAAAATCTACAATGGAGCCATATGAGAATCTACGCACCTTGGGAAAAAACGTTTAGGCGAATTTCTACCCCATTTGAACACTTTATCCACGCACAAACCACCACAGGTATCATTTTGATGTGTATGACTATAGTAGCCCTAGTTTTGGCAAACACCCCTTTAACACATGCTTATGCTGACTTTTTTCATACAAAAGTTGAGCTTAGCATCGGCTCTTGGGAGATGTCACACACCCTGCATCACTGGATAAATGATGGTCTTATGGCTATCTTTTTCTTTATTATCGGGCTTGAGATAAAGCGAGAGATCTTAGTTGGAGAACTCTCAAGTATAAAAGTAGCCATCTTACCAATACTCTCAGCCATCGGAGGCATGGCTCTTCCTGCCCTTATCTACCTAGCTTTTAACTACAATGAGCCAGGAGCAAAAGGCTGGGGAATCCCCATGGCTACAGATATTGCCTTCGCCATTAGTGCTTTAGTTCTACTAAGAAGCAGAGTCTCATCTGCACTTGTAGCATTTTTAGTAGCGCTTGCTATAGTCGATGACCTCGGCGCTGTCGTTGTTATTGCCCTTTTTTATACAGATGATATCAACATGATATCTCTTGCTTTAGTCTTTGTCTCTTTTTTGGTGATGGTTATCTTTAACCGTATTGGCATCCGAATGATTCTCCCCTACTTTATAGTTGGCCTATTTCTATGGTTTTTTATGCTTGAGTCTGGCATACATGCGACTATTGCTGGTGTAATTGCTGCTATGGCGATTCCATCTAAGCCAAAACAGACTCCACTTGACTTTACAAACCACACTAGATATCTACTAGATAAATATGACAACTACCCAATAGCGACTGATTGTACCTTGCATGATAAGCAAAAGGCGATACTTACAAATATAAAAGAAAACCTAATCGCGATAGACTCCCCAGCTGCAAGGCTTGAACAGAAGTTACATCTGCCTGTGAGTTTGCTTGTTATTCCACTTTTTGCGCTTGCAAATGCTGGCATCTCAATTGACTTCTCTTCAGTTGGAGAGACTATAGTAGAGAGTGTATCTTTGGGGATTATCGCAGGGCTTATCTTTGGTAAGGTTTTAGGTATTGCTGGAGTTGCATGGCTTGCCGTAAAACTTGGTATAGCTAAACTTCCAGAGGGAAGCACAATGAGTCAAGTCTTTGGTGTCTCTTTTTTAGGTGGTATTGGCTTTACTATGTCTATCTTTATCGCAGATCTAGCGTTTGTTGGAAATCCTGAACTTATCTTTCAAGCAAAGATTGGGATTATTGCTGCATCTCTAACCGCAGGATTTTTTGGTTACTTCTGGTTACGGTTTGTAGCAAAGAGTCCTAGTTGAACCTTGTCATTCTGGATTTGATTTGTGCCCAACTTAATAATTATTTAGAGCATTCAATTATACATTTGTTTAAATTATTTTAGTTATAATATAGGTTAATCAAAAAAAGAAGGTCTATTATGAAGTTATATCTATTTTTAATACTCTTTTT
>JAVEST010000104.1:0-6790 GCA_034006465.1 Sulfurimonas sp.
TCAAGGAATGCTAACCAGTGGCACTTTTTACTCTGAGCTTCTTTAAAATTAGAGTGTAATTTTAATTCCCACAGGGCAGTGATCTGAGCCTTCTATATGGTCTAGTATGTAGGCATCTTCGAGATTTTCAGCTAAATCTTCTGAGATGAAAAAGTAGTCTATTCTCCAGCCTATATTTTTTACCCTTGCAGATGAACGATATGACCACCAGCTATATCTGTCTAGCTCATCTCCATTTACATATCTAAAAGTGTCTATGTAGCCATGGGCTATGAGTTTATCTATCCAAGCTCTCTCAAGTGGTAGAAATCCAGATGTTTTAGAGTTTGCTTTTGGATTTTTAAGGTCAATCTCTTTGTGAGCTGTGTTTACATCTCCACAGATTATGACAGATTTGCCATCTTCTTTTAGTTTTTCACAATAGTCCAAAAAGTCATCATAAAACTTCATCTTATACGCTAATCTCTCCTCATCTCTTTGACCATTTGGAAAATAGACATTAAAAAGTACAATATTTTCGTAATGAGTCTCTACAATTCTGCCCTCGCTCATAGTATCAATATGTTCACATATAGAGCTAAAATCGCTCTTCTTGCGACTCCAAGTCATAGTTCCACTATAGCCTTTTTTCGTAGCTGAGTTTATTATAATATCCTCATATTCCAAATCAAACATATCTTTTGGAATCTGCTCCTCTAGTGCTTTTATCTCTTGTAAGCAGAGTATATCTGGTTGATGTTCATCTATCCATCTGAGGGCTTCTTTGTTCGCTACTGCACGAATTCCATTAACATTCCATGAGATGATATTTATTGAGTTTGACATATACAAATTTTTCCAAAAGTGAAGTTATAAAGTTAAGTGCATTTATATGCAAGAGATTATAGTTGAAGTTAGCGCAGAGTTAACTTAGGGAAACATTATAGCCTTAAGGCATAAGTTTCCTAAGTCAAGCTTATATAAAGTTTACTTTAGAAAGATGATGCTTTAGTCCAAGCTCATCAGCTGGGCATCCAAGAGCAAGTCCTAGCATCTGCTGCATATGAAGAATAGGAAGTTCTACTTCTCGGCCGATAGCTTCAGAAGCGTGTTTCGTCTGCGTGTCGAGTTTTAAATGGCATAGCGGGCAAGGTGTTACCATCATGTCAGCATTACCGTCCATTGCTCCCGCTATTGCATTTCCAGTTAGGATAGATGCAGTCTTTGGAGCTTGAAGCTCTACATGAAAACCACAACATTTGTTTTTTTCAGTATAATCAACACTCATACCACCACAAGCTATGATAAGGTCATCTAGTGAAGTAGGGTTGTAAGGGTTTTCTTTACTCTTATGAGACTCATTTTGAAGCTCAGATGGGCGGATGTTGTGACAACCATAAAATGGTGCAATATTAAATTGGCTTAGAGGAGTTACAACCATCTCTTTTATCTTATCTAGCCCTATATCGTCTATGATAGCGTACAAGAAGTGGATAACATTTGAAGTGCCTTTATACTCAAGTCCAACTTCAGCTAACTTCTCATTTACCTTAGCTTTAAGTTCGGCATTGTTATCAAGGCGGTGTTTTGTCATTGCAGTATTTAGTTGACAAGTGTTACAGATAGTAACCATTGTAAGCTCGTGCTTTTCTGCATAAGCTATATTTCTAGCATTTAGCACAAGCGATAAAAAGTCATCATAATCTTGTAAGTGTGAAGCTCCACAGCATGATGCTTCTGTGAGTTCAATTAGCTCAATATTTAATTTTTTAGCTACTGCTAGTGTTGACATCATCTGCTCTGGAGTGCTCTGTTTTGCGGTACATCCTGTAAAAAGTGCGTATTTTAATTTTTTCATATTTTACTCCTAGAACTTTGCAGTTGATGATGATTTGACGAGTTTTTTAATTTCATCTAAGTTGTCTGATTTTGGCATATTCCAAGGTAGGACAATCTTACCTTTTCTAAACATTTGTAGAGCTACTGGGATATGTTTTACAATTGCTGGACCCTCAGAATAAAGAACTAAAGTACCCTCATCAAGCATACCGTGTTTTGCAATAGAGTTTTTAAATCCAACAGCGTGACGAGATGCTACAGTTGAAGTTGCAAGACCCTTTTTAAATAACATCAGATGAAGTTTTGTGATCTTACCAATAGGATTTATATCTTTTGGACAAGCTTCAGCACATTCAAAACATTTTACACAATCCCAAACACCTTGAGCCTCTTTGTGCATCTCTGTCAGTCTATCTGTTCCAGCTTCATCGCGTACATCTGCTTCAAATCTATAAGCCTTTGCAAACGCTGCTGGGCCAAAAAACTCATCATTTATCTCAACCACTGGACAAGCGTAGTGACAAGCTCCACACTGGATACATAAATCTGCATCGTCTAGCTCTTCAGCTTGTTCTGGTGAGACTAAGTGTTCATGCTCTGGATACTCATCAATATCAGAGATAAGATATGGCTTGACGGCTTCATGTTTTTGCCAAAAATCAGCCTTATCTATAATCATATCCTTTACAGCCCGCTTAATGCTTAGTGGCTCCAAAGTGATATCATTTCCAAAAAGTTCAATCATATCGTTCATATTTTCTTTACATGCAAGAGTTGCACGGCCATTTAGGTTAATAGCACAAGCCCCACATATTCCGTGACGACAGCTTCTTCGATATGAAAAGCTACCATCTAAATCCCATTTGATTCTGTTTAATATATCTAAAACAACCTCTTCAGAAGTTACTTCCATAGTGTAGTCTTCATAGTATGGAAGATAATCTACATCAGCATTAAATCGAAATACTTTGAAGTTTACTTTTTGTGTAGTTATATTGTGTGTACTCATAAGTTCTCCTTAGTATGTTCTTGGTTTGAGTTCATGTTTGCCAAGCTTAACAGCCATATAATCAAGTTTAATATCACCCTCATCATCCATGTATGCCATGGTATGTTTTAAGAAGTTTTCATCATCGCGAGACTCGAAATCCTCTCTATAGTGAGCACCACGACTCTCTTTTCTAGCAATCGCACTCTCTACTATAAATGCTGAGTAATCAAGCATATGACCAAACTCTATAGCTTCTTGAAGTTCAGTGTTAAAGAGTTTTGATTTATCTTTGATGCGAATATGTTTAAATCTTTTACGCAACTCTTTTACTTTTGCTATTGCAATCTCAAGTGTCTCACCAGTTCTAAATGCACCAGCGTTATCAGTCATGCACCGTTGAAGTTCATCTCTTAAGAGCGTTACAGTCTCATCGCCATTATTGTTTAGGATAAAGTCTATCTCCGCTTGCGCATTTTTGGCATCTTCTTTTGTAGCAACACGAAGCTCTATGTTGTCTATCTCATCTACCATTGTTTTTCCAACAAAACGACCAAAGAGTAGAGCCTCTAAAACAGAGTTTGCGCCAAGACGATTTGCACCGTGAACAGAGACACAAGAACACTCACCAGCAGCGTAAAAACCTTCTACAAACTCATCATTGTTTTTACGAACATTTCCTGCAGTATTTACAGGGATACCACCCATAGAGTAGTGTGCAGTAGCAGAGATTAAGATAGGTTCTTTAATCATATCTAGCCCTAAAAATGTTAGAGCTAAATCACGAAGTTCAGGAAGCCTCTGCATAATGATATCTTTACCTAAATGTGTTACATCTATATAGACTGCATCTTTTCTAGGACCAACACCGCGGCCCTCTCTTATCTCATTTAAGATAGCACGGCTAACAACATCACGAGATGCAAGCTCCATAGCGTTTGGAGCATACTTTTCCATAAATCTCTCGCCTAGTGAGTTAAAGAGTTTTCCACCCTCACCACGAGCAGCTTCTGAGATTAAAACTCCATTTCCTGAGAGTCCAGATGGATGAAACTGAACAAATTCCATATCTTCTAAAGGAAGTCCATGACGAGCAACTATTGAGAGTCCATCACCTGTATTTGCATGTGCGTTTGAGTTTATCTTATAAGCACGAGCGTAACCGCCAGTAGCAAACATTACTGATTTTGCGTTAAATATAGCAGTTTGCATATCTCGAATATTAAAAGCTACTATCCCGCTTACCTTGCCATCTTTGTAGATGATATCAGATGCATACCACTCATCCCAAAATGAAACACCAACGCGAAGGGCTTGTTCATAGATAGTTTGAAGCAGGGTTAAACCTGTTCTATCTTTTGCATAACATGCACGAGGAGACGATTGGCCACCAAAAGGGCGTTGTGCGATTTTCCCATCAGGAGTTCTACTAAAAGCAGCTCCCATTCTCTCAGCCCAGCGAATAGTCTCTGGTGCTTTTTGGCACATAAACTCAACAGCATCTTGATCTGCTAAGTAGTCAGACCCCTTTACTGTATCAAACTCGTGTAACTCAACACTGTCTTCGTCACTAAATGCTGCATTGACTCCACCTTGAGCAGCACCAGAGTGACTTCTCAAAGGGTGTAGTTTTGTAATAACAGCAACTTTTTTTCCCGCATTTTGCAATTCTCTTGCAGCAGCACAGCCCGCTAGGCCCGCTCCAACAACGATTGCATCGTAAGTATAAATAGGAATACTCATTAGCTTTCCTTCGTTTAAAGATATAAAAAATAAGCTTGATTATAGCGTGAGAAGCCTTTGTGAATGTTAAATACAGGCTTTAAGGGAAGGAAGTTAAAGTTTGTTACTAATTGACACAATTATAAGTATTTGAAATAGATATCGTCACTTTTAGTAACAATGTTCTGCCGTCTAGATAACTGATGGCTCATCTCAAAACGAGGATAGTAGTTTTACTAATACTCTTTACAAATGGCAAATATAGATATCTAATGATATAATGTCAGATAATTTATAGTCTTTTAAATGCCATTAAATAACAATATATATAAAAGAAGTATGCTTGAATCTAGAAAATTATTTTATATCTCAGTTTGATAGTAATCGCATCGGGGATGATGGTGCTCTAATTGGCTCTATGGTTTACTCTAAAGATGCTTTTTTTGAAGACGTGCATTTTAAAACCAAGTGGATGAATCACTATCAAATAGCACAAAAATCCATGATGGCAAATATCTCCGATGCAATTGCTATGAACGCTAAACCAAAGTACGCACTTCTAAGTGTAGCTATGCCGCGCACTATAACCAAAGAGCAGATGCGAGACTTAGTCCGTGGTTTTAGAGAGACTGCAAAAAAATTTGACTTAGAGATAATTGGCGGAGATACTATAAGTAATATAAAACTTGATATTACTATAACTATAATCTCACAAACGGCAAAGCCACTACTTAGAAGCGGTATTAAAAATGGTTATCTCTTAGCTCATACAGGAGTACTTGGAAGAAGCAAAAAAGATTTTTTAAAACTTAGAAATCTTGGTAAAATCCATACAAAATCTAAGTTTGTAAATATACAATTAAGAGATAAGTTTGTACAAAAATCTAGCAGATATTTAAGCTCAGGCATGGATATTTCAGATGGTCTTTTTAGTGATTTAGATAAACTTGCTTCTATAAATAGACTAGGATTTAGATTTTTTAAAAAAATCCCAAAAAGACTGGCTTGTAGTGGTGAAGAGTATGAGATGCTAGTCGCATTTGATAAAAGATATATAAAGGCAATAAAAAGAGTGGCAACACAAACAAGAACACCGCTAAATATTTTCGCATCAAGTGCGAGAACCAGATACACCAATAGATGCAAAGCGCATCATTTTTAAAGGCAAAAAATATGGATAGATTTTACTCGCTAGACCACTCAAGTATAGATTTTCATTTTAAACAATCTCCTAGAGACTTTGTAGTTGAAGAGATTCCTCTTTATGAGTTTAGCGGTGATGGAGAGCATCTTATACTCTTTATCAGAAAAAAATCTCTAAGCACTCCTGAGATGATAGGTGTTATAGCTAGGTTTTTAAATATCAAAAATAGAGATATAGGCTATGCAGGATTAAAAGATAAACATGCAATGACTAAACAATATATCTCAGTGCATAAAAATTACGAAGCACAACTTGAGAGTTTTGAACATGAAAATATTAAGATAATCTCAAAGCATTACCACAACAACAAGATACGTATCGGGCATTTAAAGGGCAATAGATTTTATATAAAGGTAAAAAAAGTAAATCCTACAAGTGCTATAAAGATAGATGAAGCTTTAAAAAACCTAGAAAAATACGGGATGCCAAACTTCTTTGGATATCAAAGATTTGGTAATGATGGAGATAACCATATACTTGGAGAAAAACTAGCAAAAGGTGAAGCAAAAGAGCGAAATCCTAGAGTAAAAAAGCTTCTTATAAATGCTTATCAGAGTCATCTTTTTAACCTTTGGCTCAGCTCAAGGTTAGAGTTAAATAGACTTATAAATAATTTTGAGACATTAGAGCTAGAGTCAGTTTTAAATATGCCAAATAATGAGTTAACAAAGTTAAAATCTCAAAGCCATCCATTTAAACTTATACAAGGCGATGTGATGGAACACTATCCTCATGGAAGATTGTTCGACTATGAAGAGAGTGCTGAGGATTTAGAGAGATTTAACAAAAGAGAGATAGCACCGACTGGGCTTTTATGTGGCAAAAAAGTAAAAATTGCCTCAGGATTAGCAAGAGGCTATGAGAAAGATTTTGATGATGAGATAAATGCTGATGGTGCTAGAAGATATGCATGGGTATTTGCTGAAGATATCGAGGGAAGATTTAACAAGATAGAGGCTCAGTATGAGTTTAACTTTACACTTCCAAAAGGCTCATATGCAACAGTTCTTATAGAAGAGATTGCAAAGCGTAAGCTTCTTTAGAAAGTTCGAAGAGCT
>JAVEST010000083.1:0-8597 GCA_034006465.1 Sulfurimonas sp.
CACCGATACCTTTACCAGCTTTAAGTTGTGCTGCAAACTCTGCAACATCTATTTCTATCTTCATCTGTTCTTCCTTCTGTATTCAATATTTTATCTTATTGACACAGAATTATTTACAGTCCCATTTTGAAGAGCTATTTTATAAGTGCTTTATAATTACTCTTATTAATCTGTCTTAAATCCACCACCGAGTGCTTTATGGAGTGTTACAAGTGCATTTAGCTTTGTTTCTAATGAGCTTATGATTTGCTGTTTTGTAGAGATGTATGATTTTTGTGCTTCTAAAAATGTTTCAAAATCATCCGCACCATATTTATATCTTTTATCAACGAGATTCATCTTTAGTAAATACTCCTCCAATAATGCTTCTGTGATTTTACCTTCTTCCTTAGCGTAATAAAGATTATTTAGAGCAACTTCTACTTCACTAAATGCTTGTAAAACAACTTTACGGTAACTTTGCAAAGCAGCTTTTGCTTTTGATTCTTCTATTAGAACTTTATTTTTTAGTCGTCCTCTATCAAATATATTATATTGTATTACAAGTCCTATGCCCAAAGAACTTGTGGGGCTTGAAAGATTTAAAAGATTATCACTCGCAAGTCCTCCTGAGGCGTTGAGTGAAAAACTAGGATAGCGTGTCGCATCTGCAACTTGTATAAGTGCTTTGTTTGAAGCTACAGCCGCTTTTTTTGATGCTATATCAGGACGACGCAATAAAAGCTCTGAGGCAAGTCCTACGCTGACTTCTGCAAGAGAGAGTTCATAAATATTTTCTAAGGGCATTTCATAACTATCTATGGGTTCTGCTATGAGTAAATCAAGAGCATATTTTGCATTTTGATATTTGTTTCTATAATTATTGACACTATTTTTTTGCAAAAGAATCACTGCTCTTTGAGAAATTATCTCTAAATCATCCAAAACTCCTAAAGAGCGTTTTCTTTCTAGTATCTTTAAAATATCTTTCATAATATTTAAGTGTTGTTTTGCTACAGATAATTTTTCTTTTGCAGATAAAACCATTATATAAGATTCCACTACACTAGATATAAGACTCAATCGCACCGCCTCATAATCATAAACACTCATATCTGTAAGGGCTTTTGAAGCACGAATGTTAGCACCCACTTTATCCCAAACATCTATCTCATAACTTATTCCGATAGAGGCTGAAGTACTTTGTGAATTAGTTTTTGAAGCACTATTCTTTTTTATTGTATTTGCAGAGGTGTTTGTATTAAAATCAACTGATGGCATATAGTCCGCACCTGCGGATGCTAAAGCTATCTTTGCTTGTTCTATTTTCTCATAAGATATCAATATATCAGGATTGTTTTTCAATGCTCTCTCTACTAATATATTAAGCTCATTTGAGCCAAAATTCTTCCACCATTTATCTGCTAAAACCTTACTCGATTCATTGGTCATTGAGTAACTTTTAGATATATTTATATCAAGATTTAAATCAGGTTCTATGGTAGAACATCCATTAAATATCAAAAGAATAGTTGTAAAAGTTGTTATTATTATTTTCATCTTTATTACTCCGACATAAGAGCTACGACTGGATCTAGATTTGCAGCTTTTTTAGCTGGTAAATATCCAAAAAGTAACCCTGTTAAAAAGGAAGAAGCAAAAGCAAATATCACAGGCATAAGTGAGTAGTGAACAGGCATTCCAAAACTTCCTACAATATAACTCACTCCAAGACCCAAAAATACTCCTATTGCACCACCAAGTGCTGAAACGACCAAAGCCTCAATCAAAAATTGTATCAAGATATCATTTTGACGCGCTCCAATTGCCACACGCACACCTATCTCTTTTGTACGCTCTGTAACACTTACAAGCATAATATTCATCACTCCAATCCCACCAACAAGCAAAGATATAGCGGCGATAGAGCCTAAAAGGATTGTAAGTGTGTTTTGAGTTTGTGCTGCATCTTGTATAAGTGAAGCCATATTTCTAACTTTAAAATCTTCTATTCCGTGACGCTGCAACAAAACCTCACGAATTGCCGCTTCACTCTCTTGTATTTTTTCTAAATCTTCTAATGCTACTGTTGCATTTCTTAAAATTCTTTCTCCTATGATATGCAAACTACCAGTAGAATATGGAACATAAATAACATTATCTTGATCTTCTCCAAAAGCAGAAGCACCTTTTTCGCTCATCACACCAATCACTTGAAACATAATGTTGTTGATGATAATATACTCTCCCAAAGACTCTTCATCATTAAATAGAGCATCTTCAAGTGTTTTTCCAATCACCGCAACTTTTGCAATATTTTCATCATCTTCTTGTGTGAAAAAGACTCCCTTCTCAACACTCCAATCACGCACTATTATAAAATCAGCACCTGTAGCATTTAGCATAGTAAGTTGGTCATTATTTGCATGGCGAGCTGTAACGCTAGTTCTTGTTTCTGCAACTGCCGCAATTACATTGTCAATTTGAGCAAGTGGTGGCAAATCTTCTGGCACAAGAGTAGAAATATCAGAGCGTCCTCTTGTGTTTGGCATCCCAGGTCTGATGATAAGTAAATTTGTCCCCATAGCACTGATGCGATCCATCACGCTGTATTTTGCTCCATCACCAATAGCGAGCATTGCAATAACAGAAGCGACACCTATCATAATCCCTAGAAGTGTAAGGATAGTGCGAAAAAGATTCATACGCAAAGAGTGGTATGCTGCGATAGTTGATTCTAGCATCTCACTGATAAAGGAGGTTTTTGACTCGACTTTTTTTATCTCTATAACAGATGTTGGAATTGTTGGTTTCTCATTCCTTACAATCTTGCCATCTTTTATCTCAATAATCCTATGTGCATGTTTTGCAACTTCACTATCATGAGTAATGAGGACAATCGTATGCCCTTTTTTTGAGAGTTCATTTAAAAGTTCTATTACCTCTTCACCACTTTTACTATCAAGTGCACCTGTTGGCTCATCTGCAAAAAGAACTTGACCACCATTCATTAGTGCCCTGGCAATACAAACACGCTGTTGTTGTCCACCTGAAAGTTGTGAAGGGCGGTAATGTAGTCTATGTGCTATTCCTAGACTCGTAAGAAGTTTTTCTGCCCTTATGTCTCGTTCATCTTTGGATATTCCCGCATAAACTGCGGGTAAAGCAACATTTTCCATTGCATTTTGTGCGTGTATTAGATTATAGTTTTGAAACACAAATCCAAATGCTTCTCGTCTAAGTTTTGCTAATTGAGATTTATCAAACTCCTCAATATAGTTACCTGCAAAGGTGTATTTTCCTTCTGATGGCTTATCTAGGCATCCCATGATATTCATAAGAGTTGATTTTCCAGAACCAGAACTTCCTACAATAGCAACAAATTCTCCAGAATAAATATCAAGGTCAATACCATCTAAAACTCTAGATTCAAGAGTACTGTTTTTAAAAACCCTACCGATTCCTTGTAAAGAAATAATAGGGTCTTTTAGTGGATTGAATACCTTTGCATACACTATATTTTCCTAGATTGAGAGGTTTTTTTATTTTTTTGTGTAGTTTTTTTCTGGATTATCACTTCTTGGTTTTCGTTTAGTCCACTTTTTATCTCTACTAAAACACGGTTTGAGATTCCTAATTCCACCTCTACTTCTTCAGGCTGGTTTTGGTCGTTTAAAACCTCTACTTTTGCATATTTTTTGTTTTTAGATGCAATGATACAGGTCAGTGGCACTAAAAGTGTGTCTCGTGAACTTTGCGCTATAAAAAATACTTGCGCAGTCATAGAAGTCATAAGTTCTTTTTCTGTATTTTCTATATCAAAAAGAGCGTTATACAACACGACATTGTTTGTCAAAGTTGGAGTTGGTTCTATCTTATCAAGTTTAGAGTACCATCTTTTATCTCGTCCGAGTGTTTTAAAATAGACTTCCATCTGAGGTCGAAGTCGCATCACATCTGATTCTGAAACTTCTGCTTTTAGTGTCATGATAGTTAAGTCTGCAATTTGTAAAATGGTTGGTGCTTGCTGGTTTGCATTAAGTGTTTGTCCCTGTTTGGCACTTAGGTTTACTACAGTACCATCCATTGGAGCGTAAATTCTTGTAAATTCAAGATTTGCTTCTTCTGCTCGAAGTGAAGATTCTATCTGCTCTACTTGTGCTTGAACCATTTTTACTTGTGCTTTAGCAGTTTTAAATTCTAACAAAGTATTTTGAAATTTTTCTAAACTTGTAGCATTATTTTTGTAGAGATTATCTTCTCTTTCATAAAAGATTTTAGCAAGTTCTAGTCGTGCTTCTTTTTCTTTTAAAGAGGCTTGTTGATATTTCAGTTGAGCGCGTTGTTGATCCACTTTTGCCATAAAAAGTGTCACATCTATTTCAGCTAAAAGTTGCCCTACAACAACTTTATCACCTATTTCAACATGAAGTTTTTTAAGTTGCCCCGATACTTGTGCACCAACATCAACATAATCTCTTGGCGCGAGTTTTCCAGTGGCTGTGACTATGTTTTCTATAGCACCACGAACAACGGTAACACTTTGGAACTCTTTGCCATTTTCATTTTTATCAAAAAACTCAAAATATCCCCAAACCCCAGCACTTATAAATGCAATTAAAACACCAAAAAGAAACCATTTTTTCATTTTTTTCATATTACCTTACTTTTTTCTCTTTTTTTTTCAGATAAAGCATCAACCCTGTTATACCAAAAAGCGGCATAGCTAGTGAAGCTAAAAACATAAGAAACTGACCCACAAAGCCAAAATATTCACCAGAATGTAGTGCCAACATACTTGCCATAAATTTACCACCTACAGTTTTATCATCATATCTCTCATGCTGTGTTATATTCATCGACGAAGCATCTATAGTTAAAGAGTTTCTTGCATATACATGTGAGGGATTTTTATCTACATAAGAAAATCTATATTCTTTTGTATTGTGTGGCATAAACATCATAAGATATTGATACTCTTTAATCTCGTGATGAAATTTTTCAAACACATTTTCTACTTCTTTTGGTTCAATAGACAACCTTTTTTGCTCACCTTTTTTGAAAGAGCGTTGAGGTTTCTCTACTCCAGTAAGGGTAAAAAGTGCACCTCTATACCATGTATAAGACCAATAAAGTCCAGTAAGAGAAACCGTGAGGTACAAAGGAATTATCCATATCCCAATAGCACTATGTAAAGAAGAAAGAAATCCTATCCTTTTTGCTTTTTTGTTTACTTTGAGAGAGTTTATAAAGCCTCTTTTCATTTTTGGCATATACATATATATACCACTAAGTAAAAGCACAATAAGTATAATTGTAGATGCACCAACTATTTGCTTACCTATTTCACCAAAAGTAAGACGTCTATGTAAATCTTCTATAAATTTAAAAAATTCTGCACCATTTACTTCAGGCAATATTTCTGCTGTATAGGGATTTATATAAAGACTATCCCCTTTTCTATTAGTTTTACTAGCAACTCGTATAGTATAGGAGCTATCTAATTCACCAGCAAGTGAGATTGATGTGATTTTGGCTCTTAGTTTTTGTACTTGAAATTTTTCTATAATCTCTCCAAGAGGTAGAAGTTTTTCTTGTGGTTTCACATAAAAACTATCAGAATTAAAAATACGCAACAACTCTTTTTCATACGACAATAATGCTCCACTAATAGCTACTATGATAAGTATAAGGGAAGCTACTAAACCTAAGTAAAGATGAAGTTTAAGGATTATTTTTTTTAACATGTGATAGCTTTAACTGCATAACACGGCATACATATATAAAATAAATTTTTCAATATAGTTCCTTTTTAGTGCAAAATATTAACATCCGCACATTAATAGAATATTAATGATATGATAATGATTTTCAATAAAATTTAGAAGTGCGCTAGGATACGCACTTGTTTTAGATTCTTACATTTATACTAAGCCAAAATTCTCTTGCTTTTGCTTTAGTATTGTAGTCTTCTTGATAACTTGGCTCCCAGCTACCGCCATTATCTATAAACTGTGTTGTATAACTTGTAAAGTCTTTGTCTAAAAGATTGTTTATGCGGGCAGTTATAGTTACATTTTTATTTGCTTTGTAGCTTGCTCCTGCATTTAAAACACTATAGTCTTTATACCAAAAAGCATTACTTGCATTTCCACCTTTTGGAATTCCACCGTAACGCTTCTGCTCACCTGTAAGAATCAAGTAGGTTTTTATTTTTGGTGTAGGTTTATAGTCAATAGCTGCGTTGTACATATGTTTAGCACTTCCAGAGAGAGGTAAGCCTTCTTGCTGTCCATTTTTTTGTTCAGAATCTATATAAGTGTAGTTGGCTCGAAGTGCTATCTGAGAATTTATATTGTACTTTCCTGCCATTTCTATACCTTTTATAGTAGCTTTGTCAATATTTACCATCTGGCTAAAGTTTGTATATCCCAAAGATGCCCATTCGGATCCAATATTTGAACTTACATTTGGACCACTTTGAATCTTGTCTTTAAAGTCATTTTGAAAAAAAGTAATATTAAATGTATCTTGCCTTTGATTCTCATAATAAAATGCTATCTCGGTATTGACACTTTTTTCAGCTTTTAAATCAGGATTTCCGATAAAAGGTGAAGTTCCTTGACCTCCAAAACCAACTATTCCATCAAAAAGGTCAGATGTTTTAGGTGTTTTATACCCAGTTCCTACTCCACCTTTTATAGTGAAGTCATCTAAAAAGCTATAAACACCGTAGATTCTTGGACTTGTGTTGCTACCAAAAACATCGTGTTTATCATATCTAGCTCCTGCTGTTAATGTAAAACTGTCAAACATAAACCAGTTTTCTTCTGCAAATAGTGCCCACTGTTTGTGGGGTTGTATTTTTCCACTACTGTAACTGGCTGTATTTGTCATACCAAAAACACCATCTTCCATCTCTGCATCTATGTATTGTAAGCCCAAAACAATCTTATGATTATCTAAACTAATATCGACTTTACCATCTACTGTGAGCTGTTTAGTTTCTAAGACACGATCAGGTCGAGGTAGAAACTGTCCAAGACTTGCCTTTTGAGCGTTACTTAAATCTGAAAATGAGTCAGCACCAAAAATAGAGTTGACTGCTACTCTCTCTGAAGCTGTTAACGGCAGTGTACGACCTAAGTTTTTTGTAGTTATTTGGTATACGCTTAATTTATTTTTTATAAAACCCCAATCACCCTCATGCGATAAAGACCATTGAGAACGCTCAAATTCTTGTTTTTCACTATAGCCTGCTCTAGGAAGTCGTTCTATACTATCTGAAGTACCAAGTTGAGATGCACTATTGTCGTATTCTTGATGTGATTTTTCTATATCAAAGATAATCTCATGTTTTTTGTGCGGTCTGTACGCTAAACTAGCCCCTACATTGTAGTTGTCATTTGCAACAGTTCTACCGCCACCGCCAAAACCAAGCTCACGAGGAACAATCTTTCCATTTGGATCTATAGCATCTTCATATTTAGGATTTGAAGCTTCTTTATCGTACTTACTAGCACGAAGGGAAAGACCTAGAGAGTCTTTTATAAGTGGTCCCATAACTGCGACATCTAAAGTTCTGTCATCACCATAATCATCATTACTCTGAATTGTTTGACTTACATTTACTGAAGCTATCCACTCATCGGATATCTTTTTAGTGATAATATTTACCACTCCACCAATAGCATCTGCACCATAAAGAGTCGCCATTGGGCCACGGATAATCTCCACACGCTCAATCATTTCTAAAGGTGGAATATGGTTTTGTTGGTTGCCTCCAAAACTATTTGGATATATGTCTCCTACATTATTTTGTCGTTTTCCATCTATAAGCAAAAGAGTGTAATCTCCACCCATACCACGAATACTGACACTTCCTTGACCTGTTTTATCACGCGATTCTCCAATGTCAACACCTTCTATTTCTCGTACAGCATCAAGAAGATTTGTATAAGAACGAGTTTTCAACTCCTCTTGACTTACAACTGAGATGCTAGCTGGAGCGTCCACTATCTTTTGCTCATAACCTGCAGCACTTATTACTTTTATCGCATTTAGTTCTATCTCATCTGCATTTAGTGTTAGTCCAAGTGCCATTCCAACAGCGATGCTTAGCGCTATTTTTTTATGTTCAAACATTTTTTTCCTTTTTTTTGTATGTTTGGCTGGCTACTAACATGAGTATTATTTGTATTTGCTGGCTAGTTGGATGTTTATTTTGTCAGTATTAGTTTGTTATCTCGAGTGATTCTTAGAGTATAAACTTGCGTATCATGAACTATTTGTATGACTTTTGTCGCTATGAAAAGTTTTTTTGAATTTATAGTGATAGTTTCTTTCATATTTTACCTCCATTTTATTTAATAAGTTTATTAAGATTTTATATGAAACTGATAATTGGTATCGGATTATATGTTTTAACATCTTAACTTTTGCTTATTTTGATAATATGTATCAATACCCTAAAAAAATAAAATGATTTTTACGCCAGAGAAAAAATTTACACTCAGATAAACCTAGGCAATAAGAACATAATTATTTGTGATTTTTTCTACTTAGTTGTAGAATATATCTATACTTTATGAGAGAATCCCAATAACAATACTTCACGA
>JAVEST010000085.1:0-8572 GCA_034006465.1 Sulfurimonas sp.
TCAAAGAGGCACAAGTGCCGAGAGCCTTGCGCTGAGCAAAACTTAGCGTTAGCGTAGTAAAACGGACTTGTTCGTTTTGCGTTATAAATGAGATGGGATTAGGTTCCCTTAAATTTATAAAATAAATTAAAGGAAGATTATTGTGATAACTTTTAGCGAGATGCTACTAAAACTTCAAGAATTTTGGATGAAACAAGGGTGTAATATTGTTCAGCCTTACGATATCCCAGCAGGAGCGGGAACATTTCATCCTGCTACTTTTTTGCGCTCACTAGATTCACAGCCTTGGTCTGTTGCTTATGTGGCACCATCTCGTCGTCCAACTGATGGAAGATATGGAGAAAATCCCAATAGACTTGGCTCTTACTATCAGTTTCAAGCACTTATAAAACCATCTCCTGATAATATTCAAGAGCTTTATCTAAAATCATTAGAGTACCTTGGTCTTGATGTGAAAAATCATGATATTCGTTTTGTAGAAGATAACTGGGAGTCTCCAACTCTTGGAGCGTGGGGGCTTGGTTGGGAAGTTTGGCTAAACGGGATGGAAGTGACACAGTTTACTTACTTTCAACAAGTCGGCGGAATAGAGTGTAATCCTGTTGCAGTTGAGCTTACATACGGAACTGAGAGACTTGCTATGTATCTTCAAGGTGTTGATAATGTTTTTGATATCGTTTGGGGTGAGAACGAACTCGGAAAAACCTACTACAGGGATGTTCATAAAGAGAGCGAGATAGAATTTTCAAAGTACAACTTTGAAGTAGCGGATGTTGAGATGCTCTTTGCTGACTTTGCTGCAAAGAGTAAGGAGTGTCAAAGAGCGATAGAATCGGGACTTCCACTTCCTGCTTATGATTTGTGTATGATGGCATCTAACACTTTTAACATCCTAGATGCAAGAAAAGCCATCTCACAAACTGAGAGACAAAACTACATACTTAAAATCAGAGAACTCTCTAAAGCCTGTGCTGAGCTATATAAGGCTCAAGAAGATGAGAGGATGCAAAGAGTAAAGGGTTAGTTTTATAGTAAGTTATGAAATAGGGTAAAAAAATTTAGTTTTTAATTAGTTACCCTTAAAACTGTTATAATATAACATTTTATTTAGGAGTAAGTTTTGAAGATAGAGAAGATAATCAGTCCACTTGACTTGATATATTATGAGTATGACAAGAAGATGAAGAGACTATATTTTGATACTAACTACTCAAACAGATTTATAGAACTAGAATTTTTTAAAATAACTTACCATTTATCCAAGCAAAACATAAAATTTAGAGTCCTAAAAGATAAATCCATTGAGTTTACAAAACAGAAATTTTCTCTAAAAGATAAATTTAAAAAACTTCTAACATATATAGATTATAAAAAACAAAATATCTACTTGCTAAATGATGCAAAGATAAAGTTTGCCAAAAACATTCCACTTTTTGAGATAAAGTATATAAAACAAAGAGTAGAGTTTCATAAATACGATGCTATTATATTTAGCTCAAAAAATGCTGTTTTAGCAATAGAGAGTATGAATAAAGAGTGGAGAAAAGTCCCATCTTACGCTATCTCAGAGCAGACTGCAAAACTTGTTAGAGATATGGGTGGGCATCTAAAATTCGCAGGAAAAACAAGACATGGCGATGAATTTGCTTATGAGTTACTAGGTTGTGAGCTAAAAGGCAAAAGAGTTTTGTATCTTAGAGCAAAAGAGATAGTCTCAAACATGTTAGAAATACTCCAAAATAATGGCATTAAGTGTGATGATATTATTGTTTATGAGAACTACTTTAAAGAACCAAAAGAGAAAAAGGCATTACCAAAAAACTCTAAGATAATATTTTCTTCACCTTCTACTATAAAGTACTTTTTGCAAGCTTTCTCGTGGCATGAATCTTACAAAGCCATCTCAATTGGACGCACTACTGCAAAGTACTTTCCAGAATATATAAAACCTATCATTGCAGATAAAACTTCTCTAAAGGCTTGCGTTATTAAAGCTTTGGAGACAAAATAGTTGAGCGAAACTCTTATAGGGCAGATTGACCGTATACTTTTTGAAGATGATGGTTTTTTTATAGCTACACTCAAAAGTGGCGAAAAGATTAGCGGGACCTACTTAGAGAGTGAAGTCTCTCATATTAAAGACTCCGCTATCACACTAAGTGGGGAGTGGAGTGAACATGCAAAACATGGTAAAACTTTTAAATTTGACTCCATCAAGGTAAACCAAAATCATCTCTTTTTCTTTTTAAATAAAATCGTAAAAGGCTTTACTAAAAAACTCTCAGCCGAACTAATAGAACACTTCACAAGTGATGGGCTTGTAGAGATTTTAGATAACGATATCGAGAGACTTTTAGAGTTTAAAGGCATTAAAGAAAAACGGCTTAAAAAGATACAAACTTCATGGAAAAAGTTTCGTTCTATGCGCCGTCTTGGAGAGTTTTTAAGCCCCTTTGATGTATCTCAAGCACTCCTAACTACAATCGCTACTGCTATGAGAGATATTGATGAGCCTTGTACCAAGATAAAAAACAACCCCTATATCTTAACTTCCATAAACTCCATAGGCTTTAAAAGAGCGGATGAGTTGGCTCTAAAGATGGGAGTAAAAGAACATGACGAAAACCGTATAAGTTCGGCTATGGACTATACACTTATGAACTATTGTGAGCAGCAAGGAAATAGCTGCATCTCAAAAGAGATACTCTTTAGTGGGCTTGATGAACTTTTGGAGTTTAATGAAAAGAACCATCTCTATGAGGCGGCCCTAGTTGAGAGGGTGGCAGAGAGTAGTATAGTGATTATGAAAAACAACAGAGTCTCTCCATCAAGACTCTATGATGCTGAGAAATTTTTGCATGAGACCATAACTTCAAGAGCAAAAAAAGATAGCGGAGGTTTTGTAAAGAACTTGGATGAGTTTTTAGAATCAAAAGAGTTAAAGCTTGGGAGTGAGCAAAAAGAAGCAGTTGCAAAGATAAATGAGGGTGCATCTATACTCTTTTTAGTTGGATATGCAGGAACAGGAAAGAGTACAACTTCAAAAACAATCTTAGAACTTTTAAACACAAGATATGATGCTAAAGAGATTATGACTTGCGCACTAAGTGGCATCGCATCTCAGAGGATTGCCGATACAACAGGCTTTGAGAGTGCTACTATACAGTCGCTTTTAGTGAAGTATGAGAGTGCGGATAATTTTCCATTTGGAGTGATACTTATAGATGAAGCATCTATGATAAACTCCTCACTCTTTGCAAGACTAATGCACAAAGTTCGCAAAGATGCGATAGTGGTTGTCGTAGGAGATGATGCACAACTCCCTCCCATAGGTGCTGGAAATGTTTTAAGCGATGTTTTAACCTTAGAGTTAGCTCCCATTGTAAAACTTACAAAGATCTATAGACAGAGTGAAGAACAGGCCATAAGGTTTATCGCAAATGACATTAGAAAAGGTGTTGTTCCTGCTTATAGAGAGAGATATGAGGATTTTGAGTTTTTAGAGATTAGCATAGAGAACTACTACGCTCTAAGAAGTCAGCTCTCACAAACCGAACTTCAAGCATTAAGAGAGTCTAACTCTGAAGCTATCATAACAGAGATAGTTCATAAAGTTATAGAGTCTCTACAAAAAGCGAGATATAGACTAAATAACAAACAGATAAAAGAGTACCTAAACTACTTTCAAGTTATAACTCCTATGAAGGGTGGAACTCTAGGAGCTAACAATTTAAACAAGGTTTTACAAGAGTACTTTAACCCAAATCCTAAGAAGTGTTTTAAAAAGGGTGGAGTTGAGTTTAGGCTGATGGATAAGGTAGTGCATACCAAAAACGAAAACATGGCTTCATGGAGTGGTGATGGTTTTAAAGCGGGGGAAGACTCAAGCCAAAGACGCATCTTTAACGGTATGAGTGGGCTACTTTTTAAGATAGAAGAGGCTGATGAACAGTTGTTTGTTTTTTATCCAAATGAGGATATTGTAGTGGTTTATGAGTATGAAGAGGTAAAGCCATACCTGATGCTCTCATATGCTCTAACTATCCATAAAGTTCAAGGGATGGAGTATGATATAGTTGTGATTCCTATGACATTTTCGCACTTTATTATGCATAATACAAAGCTTATATATACAGCCATAACAAGAGCAAAACATAAGTGTGTTATCATTGGCGAAGGTGCTGCTTTTGAGAGTGGATGCAAGAAGTTTGAGCAAACTGCAAGAGATACAGTTTTACTAGAATTATAATAAAACTGTATAGGCTAAGAGCATTCTTTAGATAGATTAGTTAAGATATAGACAATAATTTTAAAAAGTGGATGTTATGAAATCGATTGATATTTTTCCTTGGGATGAGCATTTTAAAACAGGTTTTAATACAGTAGATAATCAACATAAAAAATTAGTAAAAATATTAAATAAGTTAGCAACAAATATAGCTTATGAGTCAGATGAAGAGAGTCTAAATGGTGTACTTGATGAACTTAAAGACTATACGCGTTATCACTTTAAAACAGAAGAAGCCATTTGGGATAAATACCTACCAAATGAGACATTAAATAAAAAACATAAAGAAGTGCATCAAAATTTTATAGACACGATAGAGCGTTTTAGTAGTGAACGAGGTGTAAAGCCTTTTAGTGAGCTAGCAGATGAGGCGCTTGGGTTTTTGGTCAAATGGTTAGCATCTCATATCTTAGATGCAGACCGTCACATGGCATATACTATTGCTGCTTTGCAAGATGGGCTTAGCCTAGAAGAGGCAAAAACTCAGGCAGAAGATAAGCTGGGCGGCTCAAACAGGCTTTTGATAAATATAATCCTCTCCATATACAACACACTCTCTTTAAATACACTCTCTTTGATGCGTGAGTTAAAATCGCATAAAGCCTACGAAAAAAAGGTGGCATATCAAGAAGAATATAGACAACTTCTTCTAAATATATCAACACTTTTTATAAATCTCCCAGTAGAAAAATTAGATGGTGCTATCCAGAAATCTCTTGAGAGTATGGCTACTTTTGTAGGTGCTGATAGAGCCTATATCTTTGAGTATGATACACAAAAACAGACTTCATCAAATATTTATGAGTGGTGCAAAGAGGGAGTCTTATCTCAAATAGAGTGCCTACAAAATATACATAATGATAAAGCTTCTGAACTTACACAGGCTCATATGCAAGGAAAAATAAACTTAATACAAGACACTCTAAATATGCCTCAAAGCGAGTTTAGAGATATGCTCCTATCTCAAGATATAAAAAGTTTAGTAACCATACCGCTTATGAAAAAAGGAAAATGCAGAGGTTTTGTAGGCTTTGATGCTGTTAAGGTTAAGTATGAGTTTTCTCAAGATGAGATAGATATTCTTGATCTCTTTAGTAAAACACTTGTAAATGTTAGCGATAGAAAACAGATACAAGCAGAGCTCTCTAGAGAGAGAGCGCTACTTAAAACGCTTATACAAAATATTCCAGACCTGATTTTTCTAAAAGATAAAGAGGGCATTTATTTAGCTTGCAATAAGAGATTTGAAGATTATTTTGGTGCAAAAGAGAAAGAGATAGTTGGTAAGAGTGATTATGATTTTGTAGATAAAGAGATTGCTGATTTTTTTAGAATTAACGATAACAAAGTGATGCAAACTAATAAAACTTGCAAAAATAAAGAGACAATAACATTTGCAAGCGATGGGCATACAGAGCTAGTCCAAGCTACAAAAGTTCCAGTGCACAATAGTGATGGAAGTCTGATGGGAGTGCTCGGAATTTCAAGAGATATAACAGAGAGACAACATCATGAAAAGCACTTAGAATATATTGCACACTACGATGCACTCACTGGGCTTCCAAATCGTATTTTGCTCTCAGACCGAGTCAACCAAGCGCTTAAACAATCAAATAGACATAAATTTTCATTTGCAGTTGTTTACCTTGACCTTGATGGATTTAAAGCTATCAATGACACTTATGGACATGACTATGGTGATAAGTTTTTAGAAAAACTAGCTAAATATATGCAAAAATCTCTTCGTGAGGGCGATACTATAGCTCGTCTGGGTGGGGATGAATTTGTTGTAGTACTACTAGATTTGAAGTCTCATGAAGACAGCATAGTTATGATAAAAAGGCTACTAGAGGCGAGTTCTCAAAAGATAGTTGTCGATAAAGAAGAGATGCAAGTTACTGCAAGTTTGGGCGTAACTTTTTTCGATGCAGGCGATGAGATAGATGCAGACCAACTTCTTCGTCAAGCTGACCAAGCTATGTATCAGGCGAAGATACTTGGGAAAAATCGTTATCATATTTTTGATGCCTTAAAAGATAAAAAGATAAGAACTCATCATGAGAGTTTAGATGAGGTTCAAAAAGCACTTGATAATGATGAGTTTGTACTCTACTACCAGCCAAAAGTAAATATGCAAAGTGGTGAAGTTGTAGGCGCTGAGGCTCTCATCAGATGGAATCATCCAGAGCATGGAATACTCCCTCCAGCTATGTTTTTACCAATAGTAGATGGACACATCCTATCGGTAAGGATTGGAGAGTGGGTTTTAGATAGTGCAATGAGGCAGATGAGTGAGTGGAATAGCAAAGGGCTTCATGTGCCAACAAGTGTAAATGTAGATGCTATGCAACTTCAGCAAAGTGACTTTGTAGCGCAGCTAAAGAACCTTTTAAAAAAGTATCCTACTGTAGAACCAAAGGACTTAGTTCTTGAAGTTCTAGAGACTAGTGCCCTAGAAGATGTAGTTCACATCTCACAAGTAATGCAAGCTTGCCTAGACATTGGCATCACTTTTTCACTCGATGATTTTGGAACTGGTTACTCATCTCTTACATATCTAAAGAGACTTCCTGCAAAAGAGCTAAAAATAGATAGAAGTTTTGTTTGTGGAATGCTTGAAGATAGTGATGATTTGGCTATTTTAGATGGAGTTCTAAGCCTCTCTAATGCTTTTAGACGTGATGTTATTGCTGAGGGAGTTGAGAGTGTTGAACATGGTGAAATGCTACTTAAACTAGGCTGCCAAATAGCTCAAGGCTACATCATAGCTCGTCCTATGCCTCCAGAAAATATACAAGAGTGGATAAAGCACTATGACTCAAATGAAAGGTGGAAAAATACTAACTCTATTAGCCGTGATGACTTGCCACTGCTCTATGCTTTAGTAGAACATAGGGCGTGGTTGAGTAGTATTTTAGCCTATCTTAAAGGGATTACTACTGCTATTGCTAACTTAGATCATCACAAGTGTCGCTTTGGTGAATGGCTCTATGATGTTGGAATGGAGTACTATAAAGATAGCACAGCTTTTAAAGAGGTTGAAAAATATCATAGAAAATTGCATGAAAAAACGGAAATCTATATTAAACAATATCAAAATAATAACCT
The DNA here is from genome assembly GCA_034006465.1 of Sulfurimonas sp. Lineage (GTDB taxonomy): Bacteria > Campylobacterota > Campylobacteria > Campylobacterales > Sulfurimonadaceae > Sulfurimonas. The sequence goes on from JAVEST010000085.1 coordinate 7,397, forward strand.
TGTAGATGTAGAAATGGCTATTGCTGAAGTAAAGAGCTTAAGCCACGACTTAACGCTTCGTTTTAAAAGATTTGAAGCTACAAGAGGAAATAGTGCATTGCTAGACATATAGACAAAGCCAAGTCTTATACTATTTGGCATATAATCACTAAAAGTTCGTAGTTAGGAGAGTAAAAGTGTCATTTAAAATAAAGATAGCGATTTGCGGTAAAAGTGGACTTGTTGGCTCAAAACTCTCTGAAATGTTTGAATCCAAACACAATGAAGTCATCGGCATAAAAGTACGAGACAATACACAGATAGAAGATATAGCAAAGCAGATAGAAGCCTGCGATGTTTTGATAAACTTAAGTGGTACAACTATTCTTGCCCGCTGGAGTGATGAGTATAAAAAAGGGCTTTATAATAGTCGCATAAACACTACTAAAAAACTAGTAGATGCTATGGCTTTATGCAAACAAAAGCCAAAACTTTTTATAAATGCATCTGCTATTGGCATCTATGATAGTGAGCTTAAACATGATGAAGACTCTAAAGATTTAAGCGATGATTTTCTATCTAGCATCTGCAAGGATTGGGAAGCAGAGGCAAGAAGGGCATCAGAAATTGGTGTGAGAAATGTTCAAACTAGATTTGGCGTTATCTATGCAAAAGAGGGTGGTGCTATGGCTAAGATGCTACCTCCTTTTAAGCTGGGTGTTGGCGGTAAAATAGGTAGTGGCAAACAGATAGTCTCATGGATTCATATAGATGATTTGGTTCGAGCTTTCGAGTTTATCATCAAAACTCCAGAGCTTAGTGGCGCTATAAATTTCACAACTGCGCACTCACTATCAAACAACGAGCAGACTAAAATCATGGGTGAAATCTTAAACAGACCGACCTTTTTCACAGTCCCAGAATTTGTGCTAAGACTCATCTTTGCAGATGGTGCTACTGTGATGCTCGATTCAAAAGATGTATATCCTAAAAAACTCTTAGAGAGTGGATTTGAATTTAAGTATCCTTACTTCAAAGATGCTCTAAGAGAGATAATAAGCTAAGTTATGATGGAAAAATCCAACATTTTTTCAAATATCCCTACAAATTTAGATGATGAACTCTTTGAAGATATCATAAATAAAGAGTCTTTTAAACTTCAACGAATCATCTCACAAGGTCACACAACTCCAGAAG
>JAVEST010000086.1:0-8539 GCA_034006465.1 Sulfurimonas sp.
GCTGGAAATGCTGGAGCATTTAAAGTTAGCAATGAGTACAAAAGTAAGTGTGCATCTTGTCACGGTGTAAATGGTTCTGGTTTTCAAAATGGTAAACCTATGATGGGACCAGCTCTTTTTGGACAAAGCGAAGAAGAGATTTACACAAGTTTAGTTGACTTTAAAGCTGGTAGAAAAGAGAATATGGTTATGAAAGGTCTGTTAATGCACCTTGAAGATGAAGATTTAAAAAGATTTGCAAAAGAGATCGGAGAGTTTCCAGCAAGAGCAAAAGAAGAGCAAAACTAAAAATATCTAGTATGAAATGGAGTATTTAAATGGATAAATATAACAACAGAGAAACCATCAAAAAATCAAGTTTTTTCTCTACATTTTTTGATACAACAAGAGATGGGAAAAGAATTTTTAGTTATAGAATGAAGAGATGGGTAGTTGTTATTGCTGTGCATCTCCTTTTCTTCTTGTCATTTTTTATTGACTTGCAGATGCTTGAGGGTACGCTAAATGGCTCAAGATTTTTGGGCTTTCATATGATAGACCTTTTTACTACTATGCAGCTCTTTTTAGCTACACATGAGTTACCTATAAATGTGATCATTGGTATTACAACTATTGTTCTAGTCTATCTACTCTTAGGTGGAAGAAGTTACTGCGCTTGGGTATGTCCTTATGGCATAATTAGCGAGATTGGTGAGAAGTTGCATAACACGCTAGTTAGCAAGAAAATCATTAAAGAGAGAAAGTTTGATCATAGAGTTAGACATGTCTTTTGGGCTATGTTTTTAATTCTATCTTTTACAAGCGGATACCTTGTTTTTGAGACATTTAATGTAGTTGGCATCTTAAGTAGGATGATAGTTTATGGTTGGTCACTAGCATTTTTCTGGGTAGTGGTTGTTTTTGCTATAGAAGTTTTTTACTCACGCCGTGCTTGGTGTACCTACATCTGCCCAATAGGTACTACTTATGGTTACATAGGTAAAATTTCTGCTTTAAGAGTTGAGTGGAATGACAACTGTGACCACTGTATGGTTTGTAGTGATGTTTGCTTTGAAAATCAAGTCTTAGAGATTACAAAAGCAAAATATGATAAGCAAAGAGAAGAAAAAGGTATCACAAGAGAGTATATAACTGGTGCAGATTGTACGCTTTGTGGTAGATGCATCGATGTATGTCATGCAGACGCTTTAAAGTTTGACTTTAGACTAAAGAATTTGGTGTAAATCATGATAAAAATAGAAAACCTAACAAAAAAATTTGGCTCTCACATCTCTTTAGATAATGTGAGTTGCGAATTTAACAAAAATGAGTCCATTGCACTTATGGGTGCAAATGGAGCTGGCAAGACTACGCTTATACGCTCTATTTTAGGATACTACCACGCTGATGCTGGAAGTGTCTCTATAAACGGACTTGATCCTATAAAACAGAGAGTTGAAGTTTTAAAGGAGATAAGTTTTGTTCCTCAACTCCCTCCTCCTATTAAACTAAATATTGAAGAGCTTATACAGTATATATGCATAAGTGCAGATGTAGAAAAAGATAAAATCATACACTATGCAAACGAGATGAAGCTTGATGTGGCTCTAAATATGAAAAAGTCCTTTTTTAAGCTTAGTGGTGGAATGAAGCAGAAGTTGCTTATTGCTATATCTTTGGCAAAAAAGAGTGATATTATCATCTATGATGAGCCTACTGCAAACTTAGACCCTAAAGCTAGGGATGACTTTTATAGACTATTAAAACAAAATGAAGATGAGAAAGTCCTTCTTTTTGTAACACATAGATTAGAAGAGGTACAAGACCTTGTTAATCGTCAGATCTATATGGATCTTGGAAAAGTGGTTTCGGATGAAAAGTTTTAATCTTATCCTTATTATTGCTCTTAGCTTTTTTAGCGCTTGTAACTCTACTCAAAGTTCAGGTGCAAAAGAGCCAAAAAGTAAAAGTAGAGTATGCCCAAAGTGTCATATGGAAGTAGATAAGAGTAATACACATAGCGCATCACTTGTAAAAAATGATACCATATACTATTTTGATGATATAGGTTGTCTTGTCTTGTGGAGCAATGATAATAAACTAGATGCAAAAGATGCAAAGGTTTTTACAAAAGATTCAACTCGCTATATAAATGCAACAGATGCACACTACAAGATAGGAGAAAAAACTCCCATGTCTTACGGTTTTGTTGCCTTTGAAAATAGTGTAGAAGAGACAATAGACTTTGATGAAGTTAGCATCAAAATGTTAAGAGGTGAGCATATGGCAAATCCCAAAATTAGAAAACAGATACTAGGATACTAATGAAAAATTTATACTTAATCGCATATTTGGACCTAAAAGAGTCCCTTAGAGCTAAATGGTTTGTAGTTTACTCTCTTGTTTTTGGAGGGTTGATTGCTCTGTTTTTTATAGCAGGAGTTACAGAGTCACAAGTTATGGGTTTTAGTGGTCTTAGCAGACTCCTTCTTATGTATATACAGATAACTATAGTTATTTTGCCTATCTTTATCCTCATAACTACAGTTAGGTCTATCTCAGGAGATAGAGATAACCACATATTGGAGTATATGCTCTCTTTTCCTATTTCACTAAAGCAGTATTATTGGGGTAAGATTATTGGTCGTTTTATTACTGTATATCTACCTGTTTTGTTTGCTATGGTTATTGCAATTATATATGGAGCATTTAAGGGTGCGGATATTCCTTGGAGCATCTTCTTTTTATACACAGGCCTTCTTTTTGCCATGAGTAGCGCATTTTTAGGTATAGCATTTTTCATATCTTCATTTGTAAAATCTAGTGAAGTAGCACTTGGAATTGCATTTTTTATCTGGATATTTCTACTAGCTTTTATAGATATCGCACTTATTTCACTTATGATGCAAAACAGATTTAATGAAGAGCTTATTATATTTATTGCTATGATAAATCCTATGGAGATTTTCCGCGTGGCTGCTATCTCGCTTTTTGATCCTGAACTTACTGTTATGGGACCTGTTGCGTTTTATATACTTGACTCTATGAGTCAAAGTGTTTTTGTTTTACTATCCATTGCTTATCCTCTCTCTATTGGGTTGTTATTTGCATTTTTGGGTTATAAGATATTTGAGAAAAAAGATTTAGTTTAATAATAGGAGGTTATAGTGGTTAAAATATTTCTAGCAGTAGTATTAGCATCAAGCGTATTATTCTCTTATGAGATGGACTATACAAAAGATACTGAGGGATTAGTAAAAGGGATGAAAGTTCATGAAGGCCCTAATTGGGTGGCTAAGATAGAACTGACAAATGGTAAAAAAGTATTTTTTGTAAGCCCTAAAGCGATGATGCAGTTTTATTTTCATCCTGGTAAATGGTTTGATGTGGGTGTAAAGAGCGAAGATGATATAAAAGATATCATAGTCACAGACTTTACAACACTCAAACCAATCAATGCTAGAGGCGCTTTTTTTGTCTATGGCTCAAATATGGTCTCACCCGCTGGAGATGATTTACCAGCTTTTGCAACATACGACTCAGCACAAAGTTATAGCAAAGAGCATAATGGGAAGAGAATTTTAAATTTTAAAGAGATTCCAGAAGCTCTTATAAAACTTTTAAATGGAAGGATATAAAATGACTAAGCAAGCTCCAAGAGATGAAGCGATAGAACTCGATCCAAAGAGATATATAGTTAGTGAGACAGATGCAAAAGGAAATATAACATACTGTAATGAGTACTTTAGAGAGGTTTCTGGTTATACAGAAGATGAACTTATAGGTGCACCTCACAATATCGTTCGCCACCCTGATATGCCCAAAGTGGTTTTCAAACTTCTATGGGAGACAATATCTAAGGGTAAAAATATCAACGCAATAGTTAAAAACCTCGCAAAAGATGGAAGATACTACTGGATTTTTACAGAATTTGAGATAAGAAAAAACACAGATACTGGTGAAATCATAGGCTATCACGCTTCAAGAAAAGCAATCTCAAAATATGTTATAGAGACTATAGCTGCTCTTTATGCAGAGCTATTAAAGATAGAAAAAACTCAAGGTGTTGCTGCATCTGAGGAGTATCTTGTAAAGTTTCTAAAAGAAAAAGGTGATGATGTTGAGTTTGCCAATATTATGGAAGAGATCCACAAGTTCTACTAGGAGTTTTAAAAATAGATGAAAAAAATTTTACTCCTTTTACTTTTCATCTATGCTCTTAATGCAAATGTGCTTCAAGAGGCTATAGATAAAGCTCCATCAGGCTCAACACTAAAGCTCTATAGTGGCGTTTATAGTGGTAACATTACGATTAACAAACCTCTAAATATAATCGGCGTTGAAGCTGACGTTGTCATAGATGGAGGTGGTGTCGGAAATGTTGTTGATATTAAGAGTTCAAATGTAACTCTTAATAATCTCACCATACAAAATAGTGGCCCTCTTATGTACTCGCTTGATAGTGGCATCAAGATAGAAAAAGCTAAAAATATCAACATCATAAACTGCAAAATTTTAGACTCTTTATATGGACTTAACATCTATATGATGCAGGATTCTACAATCAAAGAAAATTTTATAAGCTCAAAAGATTATGATATAGGACTAAGAGGAGATGCACTAAAAATATGGCACTCTCACAACAATCTTATCTCTCATAACACCATCACAAAAACTAGAGATATTACTATAAACCAATCCCATAACAATATTTTTACAAATAATAATATTACAAACTCAAGATTTGCACTAAATGTAGCCCATAGTAATCATAATCTTATAGAAAAAAATAGCTTTCGTTATAACTCCGTATCTTTAATGATGATGATGAGTGAGGATTCTAAAATCATAAACAACTCCATACTAAGTTCAAATGGTGCTGCTGGCATTGGGGTTATACTTCAAGGTGGCTCAACTGTTTTTGACTCTAATACACTTAGATACAACGCTAAAGCTATCTATATAGACTCCAATCCAAATGAACAAGAGATAAAGAGGTTTATCACAAACAATGACATCTCTTATAACAAAGAAGCTATGGGTTTTCATATGACCATCAGACAAAACAAAATTGCTAACAACATTTTTGAGGGAAATATAGATGATATCGTAAAAGGTACAGCTGGATATAAAACTATGCTAAACGAAGTGGAGTATAACTACTGGGATAGATATGCAGGTTTTGATAAAAATAGAGACAATATAGGTGATAACTCTTTTTTAATCTACCAATATGCAGATAGACTTTGGCACTACAACAACAAGGTAAAGTTTTTCTATGGCTCACCCATCATGAGCATGCTTAACTTTTTAGCTCAAGTTGCACCCTTTATAGAGCCAACTCTACTTTTAGAAGACTCCAAGCCTCTCGTTGAGAAGCTTGAAGATTAGAGTTGATTTAAGTGGGCTAAAAACTCATCTGGTCCAACAAAACCGATAATAGTTTTAGAGCTTATAACATTTGACGAAGCATCGAAAAATATAAGAGCTGGCGGTCCAAAAACCCCATACTTCTTACTCAAAGCTTTTTGTTCTTGTGAATTTTCCGTAACATCTGCTTTTATAAAGACAAACTCGCTAAGTTTCGACTTAACTCTTGCATCTGCAAATGTTACATTTTCTAACTCTTTACAAGATACACACCATGAAGCATAAAAATCAAGCATAATTTTTTTGCCTTCGTGCTTTGCTAAAAGCTCATCTAGTTCAGATATAGACTTTACTATAGTGTAGTCTAACTCTTTAGTCTGAACTTCTACCTTGCCATTTGTACTACTTTGCAAAAATGAAAGTGGTTTAGTCATACTTGTTGATCCGCCAAGTGCTCCAATAAGTAGAGCCGCAAAGTAGATAAAAGATATAAGAGCGACACTTCGCTTAAAGATGTGAGACTCTCTCTCAAACGCTCCCAAGTAAATGGCAAAACCAATCCCAAGAGATGCATAAAGAAGCATAGTTATATACTCATCTACTACGCGCTCTAACATCCAAACTGCAACAAAGAGCATCATAACACCGAAGATAGCTGAGACCATAGTCATCCACGCTCCAGGTTTTGGCATAAAGCGTCCAGCACTAACTCCAACTGCGATTAGTGGAATCCCCATACCGATACTCATAAAAAACAGAGCCATACCACCAAGAACAGCATCTCCTGTTTGACCTATATAAACAAGTGCCCCAGCAAGTGGAGCTGCCACACAAGGACCAACTATAAGAGCTGATAAAAAGCCCATAATAGCCACGCCAATGTAGCCACCTCTGTTACTGTTTTTGCTCACTTTTGTAACAAGAGAATCAGGAAGTTTTAACTCATAAAAGCCAAACATGCTAAATGCTAAGGCTACAAAAACACCAGCAAAAGAGTAAATTACCCACGGCGTTTGAAGTGCGGCTTGAAGGTTTGCACCAAAGAGTCCTGCCAAAACACCAGCTATAGTATATGCAACTGCCATAGCAAGGACATATACAACTGATAATCCAAAAGCTTTTTTAGTTGTAATACCCTCGCCTTGTGAGATAATAACCCCAGAGATGATAGGAATCATAGGAAAGACACAAGGAGTAAGGGCTAAAAGAAGCCCAAAACCTAAAAATGTCAGAAGTACAAGTGTGATATTTCCAGACTTTATAGTGTTTGCTATGGCATCTGTTTCTGAGACGCTCTCTTGTGCAGATGCTACTTCAGAACTTTTTTGCCCATCTCTAATCTCAACATCACCTTTAATTATAGATGCCACTTCAGATGCTACTTCAAGCTTACTTGTATCTACTGTAAAGTTGTAAGTCTCACTTAGCGGTTCATAGCAAAGCCCTTGTTCAGAACAACCTTGATATGAGAGTACAAACTCTATCTTTTGCATCTCACTAGCATCACTATCTTTTTGCAAAGTAATTAAAAATATGGGAGACTCTAGGTAAACCATCTCTTCATGGTGTTCTACACTCTCTGGTTTTTTTATCTCTGCTATTGAGATGCCACTGCCTTCTTTTACCTCAAGCTTTAACTGATCTACATAGAGATAGATATCTTTTGCTATCTCAATAGAAGCCTCGATTTGCATTGAAGCATTTATAGTGGCCTTTGCTTTAAAAGCCTCATCTGGCATCAAAAACTTTGAAGCACCAAAGAGAGAGATGCTTAGAGTTAAAAGTAAAATAAGAAGTTTTTTCATTTAGTCACACCTATTTTTTGGATAATTATATCCAATAAAGATTTCTTATCTATTATCTTTTACTTGCTTATTTATCTTCAACTAGAAGAAAAGCGTAACCTCTATTTTGCTTATCTATTAACGCTATAGTAGAAGTTGGAACTATCTCTACAAAGCTAAGCATATCTTTATCTTCAAGTCCGTTTTTAGTCATTCCTACTTTACAAGCAAAGAACTCAACATTATAAGTACTCGCAAGAGATTTTAGCCTAGTATGAAACTCTTTGTACTTACTTAAGAGTTCTTTATCATCTTTATACTTTGTCTTGCTTGGATCATTTACAAAAAATCTATATGCACTACCGTGCACTACTACTGCAACTTCCAACTCTTGAAGTTTACTCTCATAGTGATTTTTATTTACAACTATAGCCTTAAGTACTCTTTTTTCAAAAGTCTCTATATTTCCAGCAGTAAGGTCAATAACTAGCTTTGGAGTTATGTTCTCAGCACTACTTAAACCGACTATTAGCATCAATGCTAAAATTATTTTTTTCATCTTTTTACCTCTATTCTGTTATCTCTTTTAAGATTGATTCAAAATCTTTTTGTGCTTCAAGCAGGACTTTTTTTGAATCTTTATCTTCTACTCTTGCACTACTCATCCAGTTGTAAACAGCTGGAAATCCTAAAACTATCTTATCTTCATCTTTTTTCTTATACAGCATCAAAGTACAAGGAGCAAATGCACTCGCTTCTGGACGTGTTAAAGATACTGTATATATTACCTTTAGTTTACAAATAGAGTATGAGACATAGAAGTCAAACGGAGTCTCGCCATTTGATACACTCTTAATCTCATCATTGTAATCCATATAGTTTGGCATAACAAAACCAAAGGGAGCAAAACCATTTTCAAGTCCCATCTCTAAGGTCTCTCTTGCCTCATCAAAGTCTTCTCCATTTAGCTCATACTCAAACTTAGCAACAAGACCCCTGCTCTCTTTGAGGCTATCTTCACTTATAGAGTGTTTAGCATCTTTAAAAGTTGTTGTTATTGCTTTTAGAGCCTCTTGCTCTAACTTCTTAAGTAGCTCATCATCAACTCCTAAGATTTTTGCTTGTGCATCTGAAGTTAGTAAAGATAGATGCAACACATCTTCATCCTTAGCCTGATAGATGCCAACACCAAAAGGAGTTAGAACTCCAGCTTCTGGATATTTTTTAACCAAATCAGCTGATAAAGTTTTATGATATATAGTTAAAAGATTAAAGGTTTTAAACTTTGTCTTTTTAAACTGTTTTTTATACGGAACATTCATCTCACTATTTACCGCTATCTTAAAACCACCCTTTTTAAACGCTTCTTCAATCTTTGTTGGAGTTATTGCGCCATCTTTGTTTTG
>JAVEST010000087.1:0-8514 GCA_034006465.1 Sulfurimonas sp.
CATTCCGCCGATAACTCCTGTTCCTATGGAGTGGCGACTTGCCGCTCCTGCACCACTGCTTATTGCTAAAGGAATAACACCTATAGTAAAGGCTAAAGAAGTCATGATAATAGGACGCAAACGAACTTTTGCAGCATCAAGTACAGCATCAACAAGCTTCATCCCTTGTTTTCTTTTTTGCATCGCAAACTCAACTATCAAGATAGCGTTTTTAGCACTAAGTCCAGCTAAAACAAGTATCCCTATCTGGAAGTAGATATCATTCTCAAGTCCTCTTAGGTGGTTGGCAATAACAGCGCCAAGAATAGCAAATGGAACAGAGAGAATAACAGCTATTGGCATCAGCCATCTCTCATATTGAGCCGCAAGTATTAGGTACAAGAAGATGATGCCAAAGATAAATGCTAGATTTCCAGCACTTGTTATCTGCTTCTCTTGATATGCTGTGCCTATCCAGCTGACGCTATAACCCTCTGGAAGAACTTCATTTGAGACCTCTTCTATAACTCTAAGAGCATCTCCAGAACTGTATCCAAGAGCTGCTTGACCTGCGACTTTTGCAGCGTTAAAGAGGTTAAATCTCTCTACCAAATCAGCCCCAAAACTCTGCTTTAGTGTTATAAATGAGCTAAGAGGGATCATCTCCCCTTTTGCACTTCTTACAAAGATTTTTTCTAAATCTTCAGGACTTTTTCTAAAAGACTCTTCGGCCTGCATATTTACCATATAGGTTCTACCTAAGAGGTTAAAATCGTTTACATAAAAACTTCCAAAAGTTGCATTTAGTGTTTGGTAGATTTCATCAATATTTACACCTTTTGACTTTACTTTTGCAGTATCTATCTCTATGCTGTATTTAGGGATAGAGGTGTTTAGCGTAGTCCTCATCCCCTCTAGTTCTGGTCTTTCATTTGCCTTTTGGATAATCTCATTTACATATTTTTGCAAATCATGCAGACTAGCCCCTGTTCTGTTTTGAACATACATCTCAAAACCACCAGATATCCCCATCCCTCTAATTGGAGGAGGGACGATGCCAAAAGAGAAGCCATCACTTGTTTGTGAGAGTTTCTTACTTATATTTGAAGCGATATATGCCGCACTTTGAGTTGGATCTTTTCTCTCATCCCAAGGTTGAAGTTTTAAGATACTAGCCGCAGCGTATGTTCTGTTTGCACCTGTCGCAAAGTCAATCCCGATAAACTGAATAATGTTTTTTATACTTTGTGTATCTTGAGATGCTATATCATAGACCTCTGAAGCAAGAGCCTCTGTTCTTTTAAGCGATGATGCTGGAGGGTTGTAGCTAAATACAAAAACAGTCCCTTTATCTTCTATAGGTACAAGTCCAGTTTTTAGACTTGTAAAGAGGTCAAATGTTATATATATAAGTCCGCCAAAAAGCAACATACTTAAAAAAGCGTAGCGGATAGTTAGCTTTAGAGCATTTGAGTAACCTCTTGTTGCAGCTTCAAAAAAGTTGTTAAACCATTTGAAAAAGTATTTTGGTTCTTTGTGTGTTGGCTTTAGCATTAAAGCACACATAGCAGGTGTAAGAGTAAGTGCTACAAGCCCTGAAATAGCCAGAGAGATAACGATGGTTACAGCAAACTGTCTATACATCTCCCCACTAAGACCTCCTAAAAAAGCAACAGGAAGAAAAACAGCTGAGAGTACTAAAACTATGGCAATTAAAGCACCAGATACCTCTTGCATAGCTTTTATAGAAGCATCTTTTGGACTTAGTCCCTCTTTTATATGCCTCTCAACATTTTCTATAACAATAATCGCATCATCAACAACTATCCCGATGGCCAAAACAAGCCCAAAAAGCGTAAGTAAGTTTATACTAAAGCCCAACACATACATCCCAGCAAAAGCACCGATGATAGACACAGGAACGGCTATAAGAGGGATAAGTGTAGCTCTTATGTTTTGTAGGAACAAAAATATGATTAGCGCAACTAAGATGATAGCTTCTATAAAGGTTTTAATAACCTCTTTTATAGATATCTCAACAAAGTCAGTAATATCATAAGGAATGGTATAGGTAACATCTTCAACAAAGTCTTTACTTATAGAGTCTATAACTTTGCGAACCTCTCTTGCTGTCTCTATAGCATTTGCACCACTTTGCAAAAATATCGCAACAGGAACTGCAGGAGAGCCATTGATCTTGTTTTCTCTATCGTAGTTTTGAGCGCCTAGCTCTATTGTCGCTACATCTTTAAGCTTTAGTGAGCTTCCATCTTCATTGGCTTTTACGATAATCTCTGAAAATTGTGATGGCTCATGAAACCTTTGTGGTGTCTCAACAGTATATGTAAACATCTCTTGATTTGAGACTGGATCTGATGAGAGTTTTCCAGCAGCATATTGCTCGTTTTGCTCTCTTATGGATGTTACTAGGTCATTAACAGTAAGAGAGTACTTTTTAAGTTTTGAGGGATCTATCCAGACTCTCATGGAGTAGTCTTTAGCACCGTAGATAACTACATCACCGATTCCCTTAACCCTCTTTAAGTCATCTACTATATTTAAAAGAGCATAGTTTGATAAAAAGCTAACATCTCGAGTCTGTTTTGGGGAGCTTAGGATGATAACTTGAAGCATATCAGGAGAGCGTTCATAGACTCTAACGCCTTGTCTTTTGACTTGCTCAGGCAGTCTTGAGAGAGCCGCTTGGACGCGGTTGTTTACGTCTATCTTTGCATCATCAGGGTCTGTTCCAACTTCAAAAAATATACTGATAGTTAGCGAGCCATTATCTGCAGCAATTGAGCTCATATAGATCATATCTTTAGCGCCATTTATCTGCTCTTCAAGAGGAGCCGCCACTGTCTTTGAGATAGTCTCCGCACTCGCTCCTTGATAAGATGCACTAACTACAATCTGTGGAGGGATAACTCTAGGATACTCTCCAATAGGCAGAGCACGCATAGCGATAACACCAGCTAAGACGATAAGTATAGAGATAACAGATGCAAAAACAGGTCTGTTTATAAAAAAATTAGAAAACATTTAGTTAGCCTTCATAATGGTAACTTTTGCATTTGGTCTTAGTTTTGCAATATTGTTTATAACAACCTCTTCACCCTCTACAAGCCCATCTTCTACATAAGCGATACCATCGTGAACCTGCACGGTATTGATTGGTTTCATAGATACTACACCATCTTTTACAACATAAACAACTGTAGCATCTTGAGTTTTGATAAGAGCCTTTTGAGGGATTTTAGCAACACGCTCATAGTTTAGTCCAGCTATCTCTATCTCCGCATAAGAGCCGACTATTAGTTCATTGTTTTTGTTTTGAAACTTTGCTCTAAGCTTAAGAGTATCTGTCTGTGCATCTATCTTAGGTGAGATAAAATCTATCTCTCCTGTATATTTTTTTGCACCAACACTTAAGCTAACTTTTGAACCATTTTTGATTTGAGAAAGATACTTTGAGACATCACTACTTGGAAGTGAAAAGTGAGCATATACTGGGTCTTGTGCGGTAATTGTAACTAGTAAAGCACTCTCTTTACCGACTTCTATATAAGAACCAATATCATTAGTTCTCATCCCAATTATGCCACTGATAGGTGCTTTTATAGTTGTATAGTCAAACTTGATTTGAGCATTTTGAAGCACTGCCTTTGCTTTTGTCACTTCTGCTTTTGCATCTTCATAGGTATAAAAAAGATCGTCACGCATAACTGCAGAAATCGCATTGTTTTTAAAAAGGTACTCATTACGAGTCCAATCCTTATGTGCTTTGTTGAAATTTGCCTCTGCTTTTAAAAGAGATGCTTTTGCTTCATTTAGAGTTGCCGCATACTCATCTTTTTGTATCTCATAGAGGATATCACCTTTTTTTACATAAGCACCCTCATCAAAGTTTTTACTCATTAGCACCCCACTTACTCGTGCAACTATATCAACCTCATTAAAAGGCTTAAGTAGTGTTGAGTAACTATTTGACAGAGGAGCTTTTTCAAACTTAATGGTATGAACTTCTACCGATACAGGAGGCTTTTGAACCGCTTGTGGAGCTTCCTGAGTACTTTTTTTATCATCACAACCAACTAAAAACAGAGATAGCATCACCGTTAAAAATACTAAATTTTTCATCTACAAAACTCCTTAATCTCTTTTCCACTAAAATAAATCAACTCTGCTTTTCTAATCTCAAGCTCATATAGCGCTCTTTTGCTATCTCTTTGAGCATTAAATTTCTCACTAAGTGCTAAAAGATAGGCAACATTATCAATAGTTTTGTTCTCATATTTAAATTTTATAAGCTTAAATGCTAAAGATGCAGCCTCGGCAACTGCTTGTGTTGACTTCACTTTCTCTTGAGCAATCAAGAGTGATCTTTTTGCTAACCTATACTCAACATTTGCTTTGTCTTTTTCGTACTCTAACATCGATTTCTTGCTTAGATACTCTTGAAGCTTAGACTCATATGCCTTAGTCTTAGCTCCAAAGTCAAAAATATTCCACGATACATTTACCATTGCTATATTTTGGTTCTCCACTAAAAAGCCACTCTTTAAAGATTTGTCATCAAAGTAGTAATCAGTGTGGCTTAGAGTGTCATCAAGATATACCAAGGGTCTGTTTTGACTTTTTTCTATATTTGCTTCATAGAGCATGGAAGCAGCTTCGTACTCAAGAGCTTTTAAATCAGCTCTTAAAATCTCCTCTTGCTCTATTGGTAGCTTTATTGTAGTAGATCCATCAAGATGCTCAACTCTCTTAGAGATATAGTACTCTAGGGTGTGGGTCACTTTTAATCTCTTTAGCTCTATCTCTTGAAGTAAAACTAGAGTATTTTTTACTCTTGAGTCGATCTTAGCAACTTCATCTTTTGTGATAGTGCCAGCTTCATAAAAAAACTCAACTCGCTTAAGTTCCTCTTTTAACTGCTCTATAGCTTGTGTGGTCGCTTCCCTATCAGCTTCAAGCCCAAGATACTCAAAATAGAGTCTTGTAACATCAAGCGAGATGGTGTTTTTAGTCGCTTCTATATTGCTTTTACTAGAGTCAATGGATGATTCTATCTGCCTGTACAAGTTGCTTTTTTTATCGCCATCATAAAGTGTATATCTTATAGATGCTTGAGCTTTAAGTGTGTTTTGCGCAATATTTGGCGTCTCTTTAGAAGCGTTTTGATAGTTGGCTCCTATATCTATAGTAGGAAGATATGAGCTTTTAGAACTCTCATAAAGGAGTTCTTTAGAAGCAAGTAAGTGTTGTGCCGACTGTACAACTTTGTTGTTGTGAGATAGTTCTAGCAACTCATCTAGTGAGTAAGAGTAGAGAAAAAGGGGCAAACAGAGTAAGGGTAAAATTTTTTTCATCTAGCCTTCTTTATTAATAATTTTAGGAAATGTTATCAAAAAAACTCTTAATCGTGTCTTCCTAGAAAGATATAGCACTAACATAATCTAGTGGTTTTGTTTTAACCCTTCTTTGGTTATGATTGAGTATTATTATTTTAAACTTGAACAGAGGGGTTAAAATATGATTCGGTTATTTTTTTTATTTCTACTTATAATTTCACCACTTTTTGCAACCAACGCGGCTCTGATTAAGTCAGAGAGCCCTGGTGAAAAAAGTCTTACTATCTCAAGCGATGTCTTGACGCAAAAGAGTCAAGAGAGCCAGTCTTACATAAAGTCCGAACTCTCAATTTCGCTTATATTATTTGGACTCGCTCTTATGATTGCTGAGATTTTTGTCCCAGGTTTTGGCATTTTAGGCATAGGTGGAGTTATCGCCTTTGCATCTGGATCGCTACTGCTCTTTGATGCAGATACAGTTGGACGGAGTTTTTCTATCCCTGTAATTATCGCCTTTAGCCTCTCTAGCCTCGCTTTTTTTGTTTTGGTGATGAGACTATTTTTAAGTTCCAAATCTACCAAAGTGCTCTCAAGAGCTGATGAACTCATAGGTGCAGATGCAGAAGTTGTCGATGTTAGAGGAAAAAGGTACTTAGTACATTGTCATGGGGAGACATGGAGTGCGACGAGTGAGAGTAAGCTCTCCATCGGGCAGAGTGTAAAAGTTGTTGAGCTTTTTGGGCTCATCTTAAGAGTTAAACCAACAAAGGAGTAGAAAATGTTTTTTGATATAAATATAGCCATGCTATATATAGTGATTTTTTTAATCATCTTTTTAGCTGCATCTATTCGCATCTTGCGAGAATATCAGCGAGCGGTTATCTTTACGCTTGGAAGATTTACAGGTACAAAAGGGCCGGGGCTTATTGTTTTGGTACCTTTTATCCAGCAGATGGTAAGGGTTGACCTTCGCACAATCGTCCTTGATGTACCCACTCAAGATGTTATCTCACGAGACAATGTCTCTGTGCAGGTTAATGCAGTTGTCTATTTTCGTGTAATAGATCCAGAAAAAGCCATTATCCAAGTGGAAGACTTTCATGATGCTACAAGTCAGCTTGCACAGACAACCTTGCGCTCGGTCCTTGGCGGACATGAACTAGATGAGATGCTCATTGAGAGAGAGCGACTAAACTATGATATACAAGAGATTTTAGATAAGCAAACGGATGCATGGGGGATAAAGATCTCAAATGTCGAGATTAAACATATAGACCTTAATGAGAGCATGGTAAGAGCCATCGCAAAACAGGCTGAAGCAGAGCGTGAACGCCGAGCAAAAGTTATCAATGCAAAAGGAGAGGTTGAAGCGAGTGAAAACCTACTCTTAGCAGCACAGATGCTAAGTCAAAATGATCTGGGTATCCAGTTACGTTATCTCCAAACCATGAGCGATATCTCAAGTGATAAGACAAATACAATTGTTTTTCCATTTCCAACAGATTTTAGTAAGTTTTTCAAAGGTGCGATGAAAGAGTAATCTCTCTCAAGCCTTGCGCTTAAGCTCTAGTTAGGTAAATCTAGTTTATTTGTTCTTATACCTTTGTTGTAGGAGATCAAAATCTTAGGCCTTGCTCCTCCTACTAGAGATGCACTACTGATAATGTTTATTAGTAACTCTAGAGAGTAGTTGTAAAACAGAGACATATAAAAACTGCTAAAATTCAAGAAAATGCAAATTCTTTAAGCCCAAGAGAGATGAAATGTTTTTAAAAACGGAGTTTTAAATGCTTAACCTATATGTAGATGGAGATGCCTTTCCCAATCTTTTAAAGCCTATTTTACTGCGCTCAATAGAGAGACTAAGCATAAAAACCTATGTTTTAGCGAACAAGAAGATAAGCTTGGGAAAATCCCATCATATAGAGTACATTATAGTTGATACACTTGCCGATGAAGCTGACAACAAGATAGTAGAGATGCTACAAGAGGGGGATTTGGTTATAACTGCAGACATCCCACTCGCAGATAGAGTCATAAGTAAAAATGCTCATGCGATTGATCATCGTGGAGAACTCTATAGTGTGGACAATATAAAGCAATACCTCGCAATGCGTAACCTGATGGAGAGCATCCGTGATAGCGGTGAAATCACTAGTGGACCAAAACCTTTCTCACAAAAAGATGCTAAGCTCTTTGCAAACCAACTCAACAGTTTTTTGATAAAACACTATAAAGTGTAGCTACACACCAAAATAAAAACAAATCTATGAAGCCAATTAGCTATTGTTTTACTTATATTAATCTTAAGCAAATATAATAAGTTGTGTATCTAAAGGAAAATAATTATCCTTTAGATATACTTACATCACTTTTAAAATAAAAGGAAAGTTTATGGCTTGCGATTCAGGTTCAAAACCAATAAAAGAAGTTGAAACAGTAGTTTCTAATAATGATAACAAGATAGAAAAAAAGGAAAAAAATATGAGTTCAAGTTTAGTATTAAGAAAAGCACCAGAGTTCAAAATGGAAGCGTATGACTCTAAAACAGGTCACTACACAGAAGTTTCAAGCGAAGATTATAAAGGAAAGTGGAGCGTAGTTTGTTTTTATCCTGCAGACTTTACATTTGTATGTCCTACAGAGATAGCCGCAATGAATGCAAAATATGATGAGTTTCAAGAGCTAGGTGTGGAGATACTTGCCATATCAACTGATACAAAGTTCTCTCACAAAAGATTCGTAGAGACAGAGCCACTTTTAAAAGGATTACAACTTACAATAGGCGCCGATACAACAGGTGCAGTCTCACGTGCATTTGGTGTTATGATTGAAGAAGAGGGAGTCGCTCTTCGCGGAAGATTTCTTATCAACCCAGAAGGAACTGTAGTAGCTCAAGAAGTTCAAGCTCCAATGGTTGGAAGAAATGTACATGAATTTTTAAGACAAGTTAGAGCGTGGCAACATGCAGAGTCAACAGGTGAAGTATGTCCAGCAGGTTGGGTTCCTGGTAAAAAAACACTTCCAGTAAACACTGATGTTGAGCAAATGACGGGTAGAGTTGGTGACTATATTACTATCGAAGAGATAATGTCTTAAGGGTTTTATCTACAAATGAGTCAAGAACAGTAAAAAGTTCTTTGGCTCTTAAATATTCACATGCCCTTCGGAAGCGATGCTT
>JAVEST010000182.1:0-2630 GCA_034006465.1 Sulfurimonas sp.
GCTATAAAAAGAGACAAGTCAAAACAGCAACAGTTTATGGGGTTTTTGATTCAGTTGGCTTTTGTTGATGGCGAAGTATCTGCTAGTGAAGACTTAGTTCTTCAAACAATAGCGAGTGCATTTGAGTTTAATCCTGATGCTTATCATGCCATTTATGACCAGTTTGAGAAGATGATGCAAAACATCCAGCCAAAGGTAAATATCTCCGATGCTTACAAACTCTTAGGCGTAAGCGAGAGCGATGATATGGCGACTGTTAAAAAAGCATATAGAAAGCTTGTTCGTGAGTATCATCCTGATATCATCAAGTCTCAAGGCAAGAGTGAGCAGTATATGCAAGAAGCAACTGCTAAGACTCAAGAGATAAACCAAGCTTATGAGATGATAAAAAAAGCAAAGTCTTAAAAGGATATATTATTAAAAAGATTTTACTAATTTTTGCACTTTTTCTCAGCCTAGATGCAAGCGACTACGGTTCACTTTTGTTTCATGGAAACTGCATCACCTGCCATCATGAGACAAAAGCTATCTCAGCACCTTCTATCATAGAGATAAGAGAGAAATATCTTAGTGCGTTTGCAGATAAAGAGGAGTTTGTAGAGTATATGGCGACATGGGTAAAAGAGCCAAAAGAAGAGACTTCACTTATGTTAGATGCCATAACAAAGTACGGACTGATGCCAAATCTTAACTATGAGCTGGAGTCCTTAAAAGATATCTCTGCTTATATATATGAGACAGATTTTACTAATAAAACCCTCTGATTCATCTCTAGACTAGATTCTGTGTCAAGCATGGAATGAGTGGACGCGAGTCATCCTAGACTTGATTCAGGATCTAATTTAATAATTCTTCATAGCACTCAATGCTTATAGCGGACACTAATGTTTACAGCTCAGACTGCCCTCACTTAAGCTCAATTGGCTTTAAAATCTCTCTCCCAAAAAAAGTCTATCCAGTCATCTGCTTCATTTATCCAAAAATCAGGTTCATAAACTGAAGTTTTTTTATAAAAAAGTGTAGCGGTTTTAAACTCTACTTTTGGATGCCTAGTGTGAAGCATCTTCATAATGGCTTTTAGTGTCTCTCCACTATCTGCAATATCATCAACAACTAAGACTCGTTTTGCATCTCCAAATTCACAAAACCCTTTGATAGATAGTGCATCCCTTTTTTTGGTTGTGTCATAAAGCTGAGTGCTTAGCGTTTGAATGTTTCGGATATTGAGCCCTTCTGCTATAGCATGAGAGAGAGTAAGTCCACCTCTAGCAATGCCAATTAAGACCTCTGGTTGGAACTCTTTTACCTCTAGGAGGAGTTTGTTTGTATCTGTTTTAAAGTTATCATAAGGGTAGTATTTCATAATGCTATTATACAGAATTATGTCCATAATTGATAAATATTGTTTAAGACTAATCGTAGTATAATCTTTAATCGAACTTTCTGATTAATCTATAAACTCGATTCCATGTCAAGCACTAAATGACGCAACATGCGTTATCCTAACTTGATTTTGGATCTAACTTAATAATTATTCAGAGCATTCAATCATTAAAAGGAGATTGTGTGATTAAAACTTTATCGTCAATCATGTTAGCAGGTTTAGTGGCTACAACTATTACAGGATGTGGTGCTACACCAGAATCACAAGAAGACGTTTTTGATAACCGTTGTAGAATAGAAAATAAGTTAGCTCCAAGCTGGGCATGTGTACCTATAGTTGAGGGTGCTTATGCTGGTGTTGGTATAGCTTCTAAGAGTGCAGCTGGGATGGGGCATATGAGAAGAGTTGCTCTTGCAAATGGTCGCTCAGATCTAGCTCAACAAATTCAGGTTCAGGTTAAAGATAAAGTGGAGACTTTTACCCGTGCTACAGGTGTTTCAAGTAGTGAAGTGGTAGATCAAGTAAATACTGCTGTATCAAAACAAGTTGCAAAAGTCGATTTGCAGGGCTCAAAAGGCGTTGATATGTGGACTGCTCCATCGGGTGCTATATATATGTTAGTTACAGTGCCAGAAGCTAAAGTAAATAGTGAAGTAAAACAAGCAGTTAAGACTAGCTTTAAAAATGATGAAGCTCTATGGCAACAATTTCAATCTAAAAATGCTCTTGAAGACTTAGAAAAAGAGTTTCCAACTAACTAAAACTTTTTGACCTTTTAAAATAGCGCTATTTGTTATGGCAGGTTGTAGCTTGCAACTTTAAAAAGCGCTATTTATTATGGCAGTTGCAGCTTAAAATCTGCATCTATAAAAGAAAAAACCACCTTGCTAGCGTAAAATAAACTTCAATTAAAACAATAAAAACCTACTTAAAGAAAGCTCGTTATTTCAAGAGCTTTAGATGAACTCTAACAACCCTGCTTTATTTTGGATATAATTTCATAAATATAACTACCTACCTCATAAGGCATAAAACTCATGAAAAAAATCGCAATTATCGGTCGTCCCAATGTTGGAAAAAGCTCACTTTTTAATCGTTTAGTGAAAAAAAGAGATGCTATTACATCTGACATAGCTGGAACTACTAGAGATATAAAAAGAAGAAATGCCATAATCATAAACAAACAGGTAGAACTTTTAGATACTGGCGGACTTGATAAGGGCTGCGAGTTATTTGACAAGATAAA
>JAVEST010000120.1:0-5705 GCA_034006465.1 Sulfurimonas sp.
GATGAGACTATAGATTACAAAGGCAAACAGCTTACTTTTGTTGATACTGCAGGTCTTAGAAGAAGAGGTAAGATTTTAGGCATCGAGAAGTATGCTCTTATGAGAACTACTGAGATGCTAGAAAATTCAAATATGGCCCTTATAGTCTTAGATGCAAGTGAGCCTTTTTTAGATTTGGATGAGAAAATCGCAGGGCTTGTTGATAGCAACCGTTTAGCTTCTATCATAGTTTTAAACAAGTGGGATATCTCAAAAAGAGATGAGCATGATAAAATCATAAGAGAAGTAAGAGATAGATTTAAATTTCTTGCATACGCACCAATTATTACGCTTTCTGCAAAGTCACACCAGAGAGTAGATAAGCTTCACGATATGATTTTAGAGATAAATGAAAACTACTCTCAAAGAATACCAACATCAAAGATAAATGAAGTGATAGAAAAAGCTCTAAGAAGACACACTCTTCCAAGTGTAAGTGGACAAGTTATCCGCATCTACTATGCGACTCAGTATGAGACAAGACCTCCAAAAGTAGCCATCATTATGAACAAACCAAGCGGTTTACACTTTACATATAGAAGATACTTAACAAACAAGCTAAGAGAGGCTTTTAACTTTACTGGAACGCCACTACTCTTTAAGGCGAAGAAAAAAGGGGAGAAGTAATATTTTAAAAAGATAGTTAAACACTAATCATTGATTAGTGTTTAAAAGTTTTTCTCTAGTGTTAGAACATTATAGTTAGAACCACCATGTCTCACATTGTTGATAAGGCCAAAAATACCTGAACGATGCTTTATAGCAACTCCAATATAAGTATCTTTTAGAGCGTCATACCTAACAAGTCTACCTAAATCAAAATCCAAACTAAAATCTATATAGTTTAAAAACTTAGAGTTATTATCATTTTTCTTAGTCGCTTCTAGTTTTTCAAAGTAGAGAGTTCCACTTGTGTATGAAACACCCTCTCCAAGACCAAATCTAACTCTATTTTGCCAAAAGTTAATGTTGTAGTAAACTTTTATATATATAGTCCCCTCATAAACATCGCTTTGCAGTGAAGCTTCATCAAAGTAAGACAAACCACCCTTTAGATAAAAATCAAGTGGTAGATCAAGAGCATCTTTTTTTAAAAGATACCCAGCATCTAAAGATGTGACTTTTAAGGTAGGTTTAAAAGATTCTACATTTAAAGCTAGTATTTGACCAAAGTCACTAGATGTGACTTTACCGTGTGCGACTCTTAGTGAATAATCATTATTAGCACTAAGGAGTAAGGCGGAAAAAAGTAAAAGTAAGTATCTCAAGTCACGCCTACCTTATGAGTCTAGTGTTTCTAGATCTTTTATAGACATTTTTCCGTGATCTATTATCTTAGTGTGAAGACGACGAAGTGCTTTTGAAGCTCTCTCAGATGCTAGGTCGATAGCTGTTTCTAAATCCTCATCCGACTGACTTATAATAACTGGCTCATTGTGAGAGATACGAATATCAAACTCCACAGAAATCCCTTTTTTTTCAGTTTTTACCATAACATTTACACTTGTGATATCAAGTGAGTATCTTGAAAATCCCTCAATTGCTGATTCTATTAGAGCTCTATTGCTTTCACTTAATTTTACATCTTTTGAACGAATTTGTACACCCATTATATTTCCTTTTTTTGTAGCCATTGGCAATCATATATATCAGAAAATAATAGCCAAATAAAGCTGAGACTGCTATAATAATGCAAAAAAATTAGGATTTTAGAAGATGAGAGTATTTACAGGAATTCAGCCATCAGGTGATTTGCACATAGGAAACTACTTTGGTTCCATAAAGCAGATGGTAGATGCACAAGAGACGAGTGAGACATTTGCTTTTATCGCAAACTATCATGCAATGACAAGTGTTAGCGATGGAGAGAGATTAGCGAAACTTACAATGCAGTGTGCAACTGACTTCTTAGCTCTTGGCATTGACCCAAACAGATCAACATTTTGGATACAGTCAGATGTAAAAGAAGTGCTAGAACTTTACTGGATTTTATCATCTTTTACGCCTATGGGGCTATTAGAGCGTGCTCACAGCTATAAAGATAAAACAGCAAAAGGCATAGCTGCAAATCACTCTCTTTTTTCTTATCCTGTGTTGATGGCTGCGGATATTTTAATCTTTGCTTCAGATGTTGTTCCTGTTGGAAAAGACCAAATTCAGCATGTAGAGATGGCAAGAGATATAGCCATAAAGTTTAACAATGCCTATGGAGATATATTTACCATCCCAGAGTTTCGCATCCAAGAAGAGATACAGACAGTCCCTGGTATCGATGGGCAAAAAATGTCAAAGAGTTATAACAATGTTGTAAATATTTTTGGACAAGAAAAAGAACAGATGAAGACTATAAAAAAGATAGTGACTGAGAATGTTGCACTAGAATCACCAAAAGAGTTTGAGGGGTGTAATGTTTACAATATGGCAAAACTCTTTTTACAAGGCGATGAACTGCTAGAGCTTCAAGAGAGATACAAAAGAGGCGGTGAGGGGCATGGCCACTTTAAGTTATACTTACACGAAGTTATCTGGGAGCACTTTAGAGACTTTAGAGAAAAGAGAGCTTACTATGAAGCTCATCAAGATGAGGTTAGAGATATCTTAGATGCAGGGGCTATAAAAGCTAGGGCTGTAGCACTTCCTATGATAGAGAAGATTAGAGAAGTGACGGGAATACCAGCTACAAAGAGATAAACTGCAAATGCTTGCGTTTGGACCTCTTTTTTCATTATATATTACACTATAATTGAGTGTTTTGAATAATTATAAAATTAGATCCCAAATAAAATCAGGACGACTCATATCTCGTCATTCCGTGCTTGACACGGAATCTAGTTTAGAAATTAATTAAAGTGTTCAAATAAAATATTTCAGAGGAAGAAAGTGTGGTAGATGTAGTACTTTATATACATATTTTAGCGGCAACTGCGTGGATAGGTGGCGCACTTCTGCTGTTTGCTTTAGGAATTTTACTAAAAGGAAAAGAGGCTCAAGCACAAACATATGAGTACTTAGGACCTCTTTATGGGTATTTTGAGACTTTCTGGCTTCTAGTCTTGCTTAGTACTGGGACATTTCTCTTCTTTAATTTTAATCTTATAGAGGTTTTAACTCTTGATGCTAGTGAGTCAAAACTCGGCTACATGATGAGCAACAAACTCTTTTTTGTTACTGCTATCACAATCTTCACTATTGTTCACATGAGAATAGCACTAAAGACGCATAAAGCTGAACGCTCACCTCTGCAAAAGATAGTCTCGCGAGCAAGTTCCATGATGATTTTTTTCCTAAATCTTGTTGTCTTATGGTACGCAATGCAACTAAGACATATACTCTCTTAGCTCTATATCTCGTGGTTGTTCCATGCTTGTATAGCATCTACGAGATTTTCAAAGCCGCTTACTTTTCCTACTATAAAGATTTCATCAAAAACTAAGCAACAGATGTCTCCGTTTGGTTCTAGTAAAAACATAGCATTTTCATCTTCTGCTCTTTTGTCGGTTGAGAGAACTCTCATATCGTCAATGGTGTCATTGATAGTTGGAATGTCGTCATACTCAACATCTACTAATTTTTTACCATCACTAAAGTACTCAGCCATCACAACCTCTTTTTATTTTTGATATAATTTTATAGTTTTTAAGTTAATAACTGATTTCGCACCAAAAACTAGCAAGTAAGTGAAGATATGAAAAAGATTTTTTTTGAGACTATTAGAGTTTTAAATGAAGAAGCACAGCATCTAGAGTATCATCAAACAAGATATGAGAAAGCTCTAAAATCTCTTGGTGTAAAAGAGTTTAAAAGCTTAAAAGAGTATATAAAACCGCCTAGTTCAGATTTTTATAGATGCAGAGTTGTTTATGATGCAAAGAGTATTGATGTAGAGTTTTATGAGTATAAAAAGAGAGAGATAAAGAGCCTAAAGCTAGTTTATGATGATAAGATCTCATATGCTTACAAGTCAACTTCAAGAGAGCATCTTGATAGACTTTTTGAACAAAGATGCTCAAGTGATGATGTTTTGATAGTAAAGGATTCACTTATAACTGACACAACTATCGCAAACGTTGCTTTTTTTAAAGATGGGCTCTGGTACAGCCCTAAAGAACCTCTACTCTGTGGAACTACAAGAGCAAGGCTTGTTGATGAGGGGAAAATAATATTAAGAGATATAAGAGTTGATGAGCTGGCTTTGTACTCAGGCTTAGCGCTTATGAATGCGATGATAGATTTTGATATAATTGCACTAGAAAATATAAAGGATACTATTTGTTAGAAAGCCTCACGAACAACAAAGAGTTTGCACAACTGATGCAAAAACATACACAAGAAGTCATCATCCACTTTTTTAAAAAAGAACAGAATTTTGGAATTCTTTGTAAGATAGAAGATGTTGAGTTCAATCCTGCCCTTCCAAAAGATATAATCTCAGAGTTTCGTCCACTTACACTCTTTTTTTTAGCAGGTTACACTTTTGAGACTGCACATATAAAAGATGACTGTTTGGTATTTGAGGCTGGTTTTGGAGTGGAGAACTTTGGTAGTATGGTAAGTGTGCCACTTTATAGCATTATGCAAATCATAGTAGATGAGACGCCAATTCTCATAAATCTATCAAATCAAAAAATTGAGCAAAAGCCTAAAAAAGTAGTAGATAGAAAAGGGGTTGAAGATTCGATGGCTTCATTTCTCTCAAACCCAGAAAATTCTAGGTTTATGAAAGATAAAAAATAATTATATCTTATTGAGAGAGAGTAGGTAGTTTACAACATTATCTACAAAGGCATCATGCTTTCTCTCTTTTAGGTAAGCGATAAAGAATTTTCTCTCTATCTTATAGTTTTTGAGTCTAGCTTCAAAGAGCCTTCCTGATTCTAGTTCTGAAAGTATAACGTGACGAGACATGATAGAAACAAGAGGTCTTGAAGCATTTTTGTCTGCGTTTAAGATGGACTCTTTTATAGAAGTAGGAGATGCAAGAACTGCTAAAACATTGAAGTTTGCACATTGAACGCCCATCTCTTCAAAAACCTCAGAAGTAAGTCTTCTAGTATGTGAATCTTCATTTCTACAAATCCAGTCAAAATCAAAAAGTTCTTCTGCGCCTACTTGTTTTTTGATAGGCTGGTTTGAGAAAAGTACAAGTTCATCTTGAACCCACTCTCTATATACGATGCCATCTCTAAAAACAGGTGACTCTATAAGAGCTAAATCTATCTTTTTCTCTTCTAATTGATCTATAATATTTGAGGATAAATCTACATGCATATAGACTTCATTATCTATTCTTTTTTTGATCTCACCTAAGTAGTTTGGAAGAACATAGTTTCCAATTGCGTTTGAGCTACCCATAATAAAAGTGAACTCTTTATTTATGATCTTTAGAAGTTCTTTTTCACCACTTACAATAGCTTTGTCAAGTTTTGTAGCAATTCTATATAGATCTTCACCTTCTTTAGTGAGCAAGATCCCGTTCTTTTTTCGCTCAACAATCTTAGTGTCAAGATAATCTTCTATGAACTTTATCTGTTGAGTAACTGCAGGTTGAGAGATACCTAATTTAGCAGATGCCTTAGAGAAACTCTTCTCTTTTATGACCATTAAAAAAGTCTGTAATTTGGCAAAATCTTTTAACATAATAATTCCTATAAGTTTAATGAATAGTT
>JAVEST010000089.1:0-8326 GCA_034006465.1 Sulfurimonas sp.
GCGTTTGTTGTTGGTCTTGCTTTTGCTATTGCAGCATCTGCTAACTTCCCAATCCTTTTCCTTTCAATGTACTGGAGTAAACTAACAACACGTGGTGCTGTAATTGGTGGTTCAGTTGGTCTTGCAACTGCTGTAATACTAGTTATTTTAGGTCCAATTGTATGGGTTGATATTTTAGGAAATGCAGAGGCAATTTTCCCTTACAAATATCCAGCACTATTTTCAGTTATCTCGGCATTTGTTTCTATCTGGTTTTTCTCTATAACTGACTCATCTCACAATGCTAAAGCAGAGAGAGAAGCTTTTGAAGCTCAGTATATTAGAAGTCAAACAGGTATCGGTGCAGAGGGTGCATCTGAGCATTAATTTACGTACTCAAAACGAGCAAGTCCGTTTTGAGTGGCAGGGACAAATTGTCCCTTGCAACCCCTTGAAGCTACGAAAAATGAATTTTCGAGAGTTAAAGGAATTCTAATTTTTTTTGTGAGATGGACTGGGTCATTTGATATAAGTGGCTTATGTCTCATCTTAAACTTAATAAGGAGTTATAGAGTTGAGTATATTAGATCAACGAAAACTTATAGAATCCATCCACCCTTTTGGCCTCTTAAGTAGAACCACGCTTGATAATCTCATGCAAAAAATTGATATAGCCTACTATCCAAAAGACACACTACTCATCTCTAAAAACCTTCCATCTATTGCTTTTTACATTATTATAAAGGGTTCAGTTACAGAGTCTAAAGATGATGAGATCCAAAATGTTTACTCTCATGGTGACACTTTTGATGCTGATGCTCTTATATATGGAAAATGTGAAGGAAAATTTGTCGTAGATGAAGATCTTATCTGTTATGAGATTAAAAAAGATGACTTTTTGGAGCTTATGCAGAACAAAAAAGTGCAAAACTACTTCCTTCAAGACTTTGTAACAAGACATCAGCAACTAAAAAACTACGATATGCAGAGTGATTTTTCTGGATTTTTAATGGCAAGAGTTTCAGATATGTTTTTACATAAGGCTTGTGTAGTTCAAAAAGATGAGAGCATCTTTAGCGCTTTGAGTAAGCAAGAGAAGCTAAAAGCACATGTGATTATCGTAAAAGATGAGAATGAGTACTCTATAGTTACGGATACAGATTTGAGAAAACATGTACTACTCGGCGGAGCTGATGTAAAAGATGAGATAGTAAGCATTGCGACAAAGGGTCTTATTAGCATCGATTATGCAGATTTCTTATTTAATGCTCTTTTGATTATGACTCAAAATGAGATAAAAAGAGTAGTTGTGATGAAAAATAAAGAAGTGTTTGGAGTACTAGAACAGCTTGACCTTCTTAGCTACTTTGCAAACCATTCGCATCTCGTAGCAGTTCAGATAGATAAAGCTCTAAATATAGATGACCTAAAAATCTTACAAGCTGATATGAAAAACATCATCATTACACTTCGTGCTAAGGGTGTAAAGGTGAGATATATCACAAAACTTATATCAACACTTAACATTAAAGTCTATAAAAAAGTCTTTGATATGTGTGTAGATGCAGAACTTCAAAAAGATTGCGCTTTGATAGTTATGGGAAGTGAAGGTAGGGAAGAACAGACTCTTAAGTCTGACCAAGATAATGCCCTTATCATTAGAAATGGCGTAGATGTAAAGCTCTATGAAGAGCCTATGATGAAGTTAAACTCCCACTTACTTGAGCTTGGCTTTCCAAAATGTCCTGGTAATATAATGGTAAGTAATGAATTTTGGAGAAGAGATGAATCAGGGTATAAGAAGTTAATAGCTGGCTGGACGCAGAGCATGAGTGAAGCTGATGTTCAAAATCTTAGCATCTTCTTAGATGCCAAGTGTGTGGCAGGAGATGAAAAACTTTTAGGTTCCCTTATTACGCATCTTCATCAGCATTTTTATCAAAGGGCTGACGTTTTAGCGCATATTGCAAAAGCAGTTCTTAACTTTGAGACTCCGCTCTCTATGTTTTCAGGTTTCGTTTTAGAAAAAGAGCAACAAAATAGGCTCGACATAAAAAAAGGTGGACTTTTTGCACTTGTGCATGGAGTAAGAACTCTATGTTTAGAGTATGAAATAACTCAAACAAATACTATAGAGAGAATAAAGGAGCTAAATAACAAAGGAATAATAGACAAAAATTTTGCAACAGAACTTATAGAGAGTTTTGACACACTTAGTGCAATCCGCCTAAAAGCTGCGCTAGAAGCGAAGTCTTTGGATGATAGTAACTATATAAATCCTCAATCTTTAGAGAAAATCCAAAGAGATTTGCTAAAAGATAGTTTTAAAATCATAAACAAGTTTAAAAAGTTTATGAGTTTTCACTTTCATTTAAATATGGTCTCATAATGCTGTTTTCTTTTTTTGAGGCGATGAAAACAAAAGCAAATCGCTCTAAGCTTAAAGAAAAAGAGTATGATTTTTTGTTCGAAGAGGATTTAAGTGGTGAATATGTTGTTTTTGATACTGAAACAACAGGATTAAACCCAAAGAAAGATGAGATTGTCTCTATAGGGGCTGTTAAGATAAAAGATAATAAAATACTAACTTCACAAACTTTTGAAGTTTTTATAAAAAACTCTTGTGAAATGAGTTCAAGAAGTATAGAGATTCACCGCATAAGACCGATAGATTTGCAAAATGCCAAGACTACCGAGATTGCCATTCGTGAATTTTTAGACTTTATAGGTTCAAGACCACTTGTTGGTTACTACTTAGAGTTTGATGTTAGCATGATAAACAAGTACATTAAACCAATGTTAGGTATTACTCTTCCTAACAAAAAGATAGAAGTCTCTGAAATATACTTCGATCAAACAATTTCATTGATTCCTCAAGGAAATATTGATTTGAGGTTTGATACAATTTTAAAAAAATGTGGTGTGCCTGATATGGGTGTGCACAATGCTGTAAATGATGCCATCATGACAGCTATGATATTTTTAAAACTCAAGGCTAAAGAGACAAAAAAAATTTAGCATAAAAAAACAAGAGCAACAAGGTTGCGAGAGCCTTGTGCTGAGCCTGTCGCAAGACTCTCTGTGAGAAAACTTAGCGTTAGCGTAGTCAAAGGGACATAGTTGCTTTGGCGTCATTAAATAAATAAAAAGGACAACAAATGATAGAAAAAAAACAAGTTTATAAACCAAATAAAGAGTTTGCAAAGCAGGCAAACATCAAAAATATGTGTGAATATCATGAACTTCAAGATAGAGCAATGGAAGATTATGAAGGTTTTTGGGGCGATGCAGCTAAAGAGAAGATTGACTGGATTGAACCATTTTCTAAAGTGCTAGATGAGAGCAAAGCTCCTTTTGTTAGATGGTTTGACGGTGGGAAGTTAAATGTTGCTCATCAATGTATTGATCGTCACTTAGATACTCGTAAAAATAAAGCGGCTATCATTTTTGAAGGCGATAGAGGAGATATCCAAACTATTACTTATTTGGATTTATATAAACATGTAAACAGATTTGCAAACTTATTAAAAGAAGATTTTGGTGTAAAAAAAGGTGATAGAGTTGTTATCTATATGCCGATGATTCCAGAGGCTGCTTATGCGATGCTCGCGTGTGCTAGAATCGGAGCTATTCACTCTATAGTTTTTGGCGGTTTCTCCTCAGAAGCTCTTCGTGATAGAATCGAAGATGCAGAGGCAAAAGTAGTTATTACAGCAGATGGTGCTTATAGAAAAGAGCGTCCTTATATGTTAAAGCCAGTTGTTGATGAAGCTTTAGAGGGAATAACTACAGTTAAAAAAGTTCTAGTTGTTGAGAGAAACGATGAAGAAGTTACTTGGGTTGCAGGGCGTGATTATTCATATAATGAGCTTATAAAAGATAAGTCATCAGTTTGTGCGGCTGAGATTATGGATGCAGAGGATCCACTGTTTTTACTATATACATCAGGCTCAACTGGAAAACCAAAAGGTGTTCAACATAACTCTGCTGGTTATATTCTTTGGGCGCAGATGACTATGGAGTGGGTTTTTGATGTAAAAGAAAATGACACTTACTGGTGTACAGCTGATATTGGATGGATTACTGGGCATACTTATATAGTTTATGGTCCACTTGCAATGGGTGCTACAACTGTAATGTTTGAGGGTGTTATCACTTATCCAGATGCTGGGCGTCCTTGGGGAATGGTGGAAAACCATAGAGTTAACCAATTTTATACAGCACCAACTGCTATTCGAGTTCTACACAAGATGGGAGAAAAAGAGCCTGCAAAATATGACCTAAGCTCATTAAAAGTTTTAGGAACGGTTGGCGAGCCAATAGATCCACCAGCATGGAAATGGTACCATGAAGAAGTAGGTGGAGGAAGATGTCCTATCGTTGATACTTATTGGCAAACTGAAACTGGTGGGCATGTGGTCTCTCCTCTTCCAGGTGCTACTCCTATTAAACCAGGATGTGCAACACTTGCACTCCCAGGTATAATGGCTGAAATACTTGATCCTTTAACTGGAGAAAAAACAGAAGCGGGCGAAACAGGATATCTATGTATAACTCGCCCTTGGCCAGCGCAAATTCGTAATGTTTGGGGCGATGAAGAGAGATATATCAAATCTTACTATGGTGATGTTAAAAAAGATGGAAAAGCTGTCTATTTTACAGGTGATGGTGCTATGTATGATGAAGATGGTTATATCACAATTACAGGGCGAACTGATGATGTTATCAATGTCAGTGGGCACAGAATGGGAACGGCTGAAGTTGAAGCTGCTATCAAAAAACATTCAAATGTCGCGGAGGTTGCCGTCGTTGGTAAACCACACCCATTAAAAGGCGAGGGCATCTTTGCCTACATCGTTTTAAAGCAAGATGAGGGTATGGCTGATGAGATTGATGAAGCTAAAACTATAAACAATATCATCAAAAAAGAGATTGGTAACATCGCTCTTTGTGATGATATGGTTTTTGTCTCAGGACTACCAAAAACTCGTTCAGGAAAAATCATGAGAAGGATTTTACGCATCATCGCTAAAGGCGAGATAGTTACTCAAGATATCTCAACTCTTGAAGATCCAAGTATAGTAGCTGTGATAGCTAGTAAAGTTCAAAGCTGTTCTTTATAAAATAATCGAACTCTCGAAGTTACCTTCGAGAGACCTCTTTACATATTTTTAATCTTTAAGTAACTATATCTTCTACACTCTTTCAACAGTCTTTCAACAGTCTTTCAATAGTCGTTAAGTATACTATTACTATAATATTAAATAATAAAACAAGGTTTAACAATGAACATGTCCATTCAAATGAGACTGCAGATTCTTATATTTACTGCTATGATTTTTATATCTGTTGCACTGGCTATGCAGTTTGTTCACGAGATAAATATATCAACAGAACAAAGCGTAAAAAACTATACTGCTGAAGCTTATGATACAAAAAAAGATGAACTAGAAAAATTCACATCAATAGCTATAAAAACTCTCAACTCATTTTATGAAAAAACAGAGATACAAAACATAGA
Source organism: Sulfurimonas sp. (assembly GCA_034006465.1). GTDB lineage: Bacteria > Campylobacterota > Campylobacteria > Campylobacterales > Sulfurimonadaceae > Sulfurimonas. Next base: position 5,501 of record JAVEST010000089.1, read on the forward strand.
AAAAGAAGTCTCTGAGGGCTTAACTAGACAGACTCAAATGCTCTTTTTTTTAATAGAGAATGAGTATGAAAAAAACAGAGATAGGCTCTCAAATAACGAACTTAAAAAACATATAAAAAACATCATCTCAACTACAAGATACGTCAATGATGGGTACTTCTGGATAAATGACCTTGATGCAGTAATAGTTGACCATCCGATGGATCCAAGTTTAAATGGCAAAGACCTCTCAGAACTAAGCGATGCTAATGGAGTAAAGCTATTTAGCGAATTTGCCAAGGTTGCAAAGAGGGACGGAAGTGGTTTTGTAAACTATGTTTGGCCAAAACCAAACTCAAAGGTAGCAGAAGAAAAAGTCTCTTTTGTGAAGCTTTTTAAACCGTTTGGCTGGGTAATTGGTACAGGAGAGTACACTTCAGATAGGATAGAACTTATAAAAAAAGATGCCCTAAATATTATCTCGCAGATGAGATATGCTGAAGATGGGTACTTCTGGATAAATGACCTTGATGCAGTAATAGTTGACCATCCGATGGATCCAAGTTTAAATGGCAAAGACCTCTCAGAACTAAGCGATGCTAATGGAGTAAAGCTATTTAGCGAATTTGCCAAGGTTGCAAAGAGGGACGGAAGTGGTTTTGTAAACTATGTTTGGCCAAAACCAAACTCAAAGGTAGCAGAAGAAAAAGTCTCTTTTGTAGAACTCTTTAAGCCGTGGGGTTGGGTAGTTGGAACGGGAGCTTATAAGGCAGACTTAGAAGAAGCGATAGCACCTAAGATAAAAAAGATTAAAGATGATGCTAAAGAAAATGTTAAATCAATAATCACAAGTGTTGTTCTGTCTGCGGTTTTTATACTTATAGTCTTTATGATAATTGTCTATCTTTTGATAAAAAATGGGATAACAAATCATATCAATAAACTAGAAGAAGTAATGTGTGAGATTTCTAAAAATAGAGACTTGACTATAAAGATAGACACAAACACTCCAAAAGAGATATCTCAAATAGGGCAAGCTTTTAACAGCCTGATGGCATCGCTAAACTCTTTGATATACCAAGCTAGGAGCTCTGCTATTGAGAATGCATCTGTATCGCAAGAACTATCTACAACTTCTCATGTGGTTAGCAAAAATGTACTCATATCAGTAGATATCATCAAAGATACTACAAAAAGTACAGCAGAAATGATAGCTGAAATCCTCAAATCCGTAGAGGATTCAAAATCTAGCAAAGAAGAGATACTAGGAGCTAGTAATATGTTAAATGATGCTAGAGATGAGATAGTAGTATTGACAAATAAGGTCAAAAAAAGTGCTTTGTCTGAGGTTGAGTTAGCACAAAAAATAGAAGCACTCTCACAAGATAGCGAGCAGGTAAAAGAGGTGCTTAGTGTTATCTCTGATATTGCAGATCAGACAAACCTACTTGCACTAAATGCTGCTATAGAAGCTGCAAGAGCAGGAGAACACGGAAGAGGCTTTGCCGTAGTTGCAGATGAAGTTCGTAAACTTGCAGAGAGAACTCAGCACTCTTTATCAGAGATAAACGCTACAATAAACCTTATAGTCCAAGCGACTAATTCTGCAAGCCAGAGCATGAGTTTAAACTCAAAAGAGATGGAGGACTTAGCAGAAGTCTCAACTCATGTTGAAGAGAAAATCAACACAACCACAGAGATAGTTAACAAAGCCACACTCGCAAGCGATAAGAGTGTTGAAGATTTCTTAAGAGCTTCAAAACATATGGAACTGATATCGAGTAAGATTGATGAGATAAACACTATCTCTATCTCAAATGGCGAAAGCGTTCATGAGATAACAGATGCTGTTAAACATCTTACAAATATGACACATAAACTAACTCATCATTTAGAGCAGTTTAAGACTTAGGATTTGATATACTTTCATAAATAAAACATAAAAGAGTATAGATGCAGTTATGTGTAGCACTTGATTTACCTACAAAAAAAGAGAATTTAGAACTTGTAAAGAAGATAAAAGAGTACGATGTTTGGTTAAAGGTTGGACTTCGTACCTATATAAGAGATGGAGAAGATTTTTTAAAAGAAATCAAAAAGATAAATCCTAATTTTAAGATATTTTTAGACCTTAAGCTCTATGATATTCCAAACACTATGGCAGACGCAGCAGAGTCCATCATGTCTCTTGGTGTGGATATGTTCAATGTTCACGCATCTGCTGGGGCAAAAGCTATGAGTGAGGTTATGAAGAGGCTTAGTAAGTATGAGAGCAGGCCAATAGTCTTAGCGGTTACTGCACTTACTTCTTTTAGCGAAGATGAGTTCGTAGAGGTTTATGAAAAAGATATAGCATCTAAGGCTAACCAGTTTGCAAAAGATGCAATGAATAGTGGACTTGATGGAGTAGTTTGTTCAGCCTTTGAGAGTGCATCTATAAAGAGTGCTACTGCAAAAGAGTTTATGACTTTAACTCCAGGCATTCGTCCCTTTGGTGAAGATGTACAAGATCAGCAAAGAGTAGCAGATGTTGCCTATGCAAAAAGTGCTATGGTTGATTTTATAGTAGTGGGTCGTCCTATATATCAAGCTTCAAATCCAGCAGAAGTTGTAGCTAAAATCTTAGAGCAGATTTAGCTTCTTTGTACTCTAAGATGCTGCATCTTTAAAGTTTTAGTTCCAAAAGAACTAAATGTGAAAAGTCTTAGTATTTAAGCTTATTATTATGAAGCAGTGACTATAATTGCACTCTTCAACGGATAGATGGGTGAGCGGCTGAAACCACATCCCTGCTAAGGATGCGTATGGGTAACTGTACCGAGGGTTCGAATCCCTCTCTGTCCACCA
>JAVEST010000091.1:0-8251 GCA_034006465.1 Sulfurimonas sp.
AGAGAGACTAACAAACTTCTATATACTCTTTTTGATATATATTCATGGTATATACAAAACTCTCCAAATAGTATAAAAACAGATGAAGTGTCAAAAAAAATCATAGAGATGTCAGCAATCCATACAGGCCTTATAGATGCTTAATGTATATGATTTAGAAAAAAAATATAGGCTCTATAAGCTAAAAATTTTTATGCCCTATATTGTCGCATTTGTAAGTTTATGTGTAATTTTAATAGTTATCTTATTTGTTAAAAGCTCTGATATGTTTAAGAGTAACAAAGCACAGCACAACCAAAAAACTATTCAAACTCAGATAGAGCAAGCAAAAACAACACCTAAAGAAGAAGTCATAAAAAAAGAAAATGTTGAAAAAAATGAAACTCTTATTCTTACTCCATCTCTAAACTTTATGTCAAACATAAAAGATAGCCCGAGTGAGGTAAGGTTTCAAAGAGTTATTAATAAAGAGCAAAGAAAAAAAAGTACTGAGCAAGAAGAGATTGAACAAGAAGAGGCTAAGCAAGAGTTAGAACCAGTTATTATTGAAGAAATAGAACTCGATAAAAGCCATCCACTAAAGATACAAAGACAAAATACCCAAGATGATTTAAGCCTTGTTTTAGAGAGATTTAGCAAAAACAACAATCCTGCACTTAGTCTCTTTATTGCTAAAAAATATTATGAGATGCAAAATTATCATCAGTCATATAACTATGCTTTAATCACCAACAGAATCAACGATAACATAGAGGCTAGTTGGATAGTATTTGCAAAGTCTTTAGTTAAACTCGGCAGAAGGGAAGAAGCTATAAAAACACTAAAGAGCTATTTTGAGTATTCAAAATCAACTCAAGCTAAAACTCTCTTAGAAGAGATAGAAAGAGGAAAATTTCGATGAAAATAATTTTATTTGTATTTTTAGCTCTTACTTTGCATGCAGGAATAAAACAGGATATGCTAAATCTTTATCAAGATAAAAAATATAAAGAAGCTTGCATCATGGGGTTTGCTAATTTTAAATATAAAGAGCAAGATGAAAATTTCGTTTCACTATACGCTTTTTCTTGTCTTCATTCAGACTATATAGATAGACTAGCCTTGCCCATAGCTATGCTAAAACTCTCAAGTGAAGCTCGCGCTAATTCAGCTTATCTATCTACCATACTTATGCAAAAAAAACTTCTATATCATGCACTTATAGATAATAAGGACTTATCACTTTTAAGATTTCCCACCACTGACTATGTACTCTCTAAAGTATTTGATTTTTATGTTGAACTTGGTATTCATGAACAAAAAGAAGTTTACTGGTTCACTGATAAAGAAGATGAAAAATTAAAATATAAGCTATATATTAGAAATGATAAAGAACTAAAAAAAATGGTCATTGAAGAGTTTTATGATACACTCCTTCTAAAAACGCACACATACTGGTAAAGTGAAATTATAATGGACAGAATAACAAACGACTTACTTGCAAATGGTTCTATAATGCAGTCACAGGTTGATAGATTGCTAGCAAAAGGCTTGAGTTCAGATTTAATTTTAAGAGATATTACTCTATCTGGGTTTATGACTATGGATAGACTTATTCGTTTTATAGTTGAAAAAATCAGAAATGGTGTTTACGAACTCTCAATCATTGACAATTATGACTATATAAGTGAAAAAGAAGTTTTGCAAAAACTCTCTAGTGAGATGGAGCTATCTTTCTTGGACTTAGATTCTATAGATATGGACTACAAACTTACTAATAATGTGTCAATAGCACAACTTAAAAGATATACAGCACTCCCAGTCTCTCAAGATGAGATGTATATAACTATAGCCTTTAATGATCCCTTAAACATAGAAGCCCAAGAAGCTATTCAAAGAGTCTTCCCAAGAAAAATCATAAAAATAGCTACAGCTACAAAAAAACAGATTCAATCTTATCTCTTTAAAGTAGAGTTAAAAGATAGCATAAAAGATTTAGTTAAAAAAATAAGAGATGAACTTAACTCCATTAGTTCCATAGAAGAAGAGCAAGATGCCTCATCTATCTTACTTCTTATAGATGTTATCTTAAAAGCTTGTATTCGTAGTCGTGCAAGCGATGTTCATATAGAACCAACTGAGAAGAACTGTGTAGTTCGGGGTCGTATAGATGGTAAACTAGCTGAAATTTTTATCTTTGAAAAAGATATCTACCCTCCTCTAGCATCTAGACTAAAACTACTTGCAAATCTTGATATTGCAGAGAGGAGAAAACCTCAAGATGGCCGTTTTTCAAGCAATGTTGGAGATAGAGAGTATGATTTTCGTATATCTACGCTTCCTATTCTCTATGGCGAATCCATTGTTATGCGCATCCTTGATAAGGAAAAGGCTCTTGTAAGATTAGAAGATGCTGGCATGGATTCGCTCAGCTACAACAAACTCCTAAAAGGCCTTAAAGAACCATTTGGCATCATCCTAGTGACTGGCCCAACAGGAAGTGGCAAGACTACAACACTTTATGGTGCCTTAAATGAACTTAGAAATGTAGAAGACAAAGTTATTACAGTTGAAGATCCTGTAGAGTACAGAATGAACCTTATCCAACAAGTTCAAGTAAATCCTAAAATCGGCTTAACTTTTAGCGTTGCACTAAGATCTATACTTAGACAAGATCCAGACAAAATTATGATAGGTGAGATTCGTGACCAAGAGACACTAGAAATCGCCATCAAAGCTGCGCTTACTGGTCACTTAGTTATCTCTACACTCCACACAAACGACTCTATAAGCGCCATACCACGTATGGTTGATATGGGAATAGAGAACTATCTTATAAGCGGTGCATTGGTTGCTATTCAAGCGCAAAGGCTAGTTAGAAAAATTTGCACTAAGTGCAGGGTGATTGAAAAAATTCCAGCATCTATCATTGAGGGCATAAGCGAATTCCTTCCGCAAAACTACATTTTTTACAAAGGCGAAGGATGCAAAGAGTGTAACGATACTGGATATATGGGAAGAGAGATGATTTGTGAAGTTTTAAATATTACGGATAAACTATCATCTCTTATAGCTAAAGGCGCATCCAAAGAGGTTCTGCTGCAACAGGCTGTAGATGAAGGTTTCATAGGTATCTTTGAAAATGGAATTCAAAAAGCACTAGATGGAGTTACAAGCATTGAAGAGGTACTTAGGGTAGCAAAAGGATGAAGTACTTTGTAGCAACTATTTTAACTAAAGGCAAAAGATTAGAGATACCATTGTATGCTAAAGATAGAAAAGAAGCTAATAATAATGTAAAGTTAAAATACTCTGGCATCGTTATAAAAGTTGTAGAAAAGGACGAACCACTAAAAGAGAAGTTTAAGAGATTTAGAGCAAATTTTGCTCAAAATATAAAAAAAAGAAAAATCAAGCCAGATGCGCTTATCGCCGCTATTAGACAGTTAGCAGTTATGACAAATGCTAGCATCTCAATACATGATTCACTTAGTGAGATAGCTTCTTCGAGTGATGATGGAACATTAAATTATGTTTTTGGCAAGCTAGCAGATGAGATAAATTCTGGGCATTCACTCTCTTCATCTATGAAAAACTTTCATTTTGAGCTAGGAAGTTTAACTATAGCGATGGTTCATCTCGGAGAAAAAACTGGTAATCTAGACGAAGCACTATATTCACTCGCCAATATGCTAGAAGAGATACGCGCAAACTATACCAAATTTAAAAAAGCGATGGCATATCCAAGAAACGTTATGATAGCTATGGCTATAGCTTTTACAATCCTTATATCCTATGTTGTCCCAAAATTTAAAGATATCTTTGAACAACTAAAAACAGAGTTACCTCTACCAACACAGATACTACTAAAGCTAGAATCTCTACTTAATAATTATGGTCTATACCTTATAGCTGGTCTAGTTTTATCTTTTATAATATTTAAATATCTCTTATCTAACTATAAAAATATAAGACTTGCTTGGCATAAAATACTTCTTAGGATATACCTTATAAAAAATATTATAGTATTTTCTACTCTTAGTAGGTTTACTCTAGTATTTTCAGAGCTTGTTCGTGCTGGTATCCCAATAGCTGAGGCGCTAGAGACATCCGTCTCTATGATAGACAATCTAGCACTTAAAATAAAGCTCTCGTCTGTAAGATTAACAGTAGAAAAAGGTGGCACACTAAATACTGGGCTTAAAGAGACAGAACTCTTTGAAAATATGATTATACAGATGGTAAGAGCAGCAGAAGATAGTGGTACTCTAGATGCAATGATGCAAAAGGTTGCTGAGTTTTATAAGATGAAGTTTGACGCTATTATAGATGGTCTCTCTGAGGCAATTGAGCCAATAATGCTCATCATTATAGCCGCTATGGTAACGCTACTAGCCCTTGGAATTTTCTTACCTATTTGGGGAATGGGTTCTGCTGTTGGGGGTTAAACTATCTCTATTAGCCTATTCATTTTTTGCAAAAACAGATCCATACTCTCTTTAGAAGATTTTAGTCTATATAGAGTTTGGTTGTCAAAACTTTTTTCAACTATATCGATACCTAACTCTTCACACTCATACTCAACCATTCTAATATTTGAGTATTCAAAGCGTATCTCAACCTCTTCTTCTTTTTTATACTCTAAGAGTTTGACTTTTTGCAAACTTAAGTTTATAGCATCACTATATGCACGAACAAGTCCTCCTGGCCCTAGTTTTGTCCCACCAAAGTATCTAACAATAATCACTGCTGTATTTATCAGTTTAGCTCCTTGAAGCACAAAAAGAGAGGGCCTGCCTGAGGTTCCTTTTGGTTCACCATCATCACTTGAGTATTCTACAACTTGATCATACTCATTTAGATATCTAAAAGCCACTACAAAATGTCTAGCTTTTGGATGCTTTTGTTTTAGCTCTTCTAAGGTCTTTTCATATTCTGAAAAAGGAGTAATGTAAGCTATGAATTTTGATTGTTTAACTTCAAGAGTATCCGTGTAAATAGCATCTACATAATTCATTACAGCTATTTTCTCTCAAAAAAAAAGTTTTTATTGTAGCTTTTAGGTATGATAATTAATGCCATACTACATAATAAAGAGGTAGCTAGAACAGTTGTTCTAACTATTATAAGAGGCGTTTGCTCCTTATAAAATTTATGCAAGGTTAGTAAAAACTCTATGCACATCTTCATCATCTTCAAGTTTTTCTAAAATCTTGTCAATCTCTTCGTGTTGCTCATCTGTTATGCTTATTGGCGAGTTTGCCATTCTTTCAAGATTCGCTTTTTTAATCTCTATATTCATCTCTTCTAATGCTTCTGTTAGAGTTCCAAAGCTTGTATAGTCTCCTGTAACTAAACAGACTCCATCTTCAGCTTCTATCTCTTCTAAACCTGCATCTATGAGTTCAAGCTCTAACTCTTCAACATCCATATCATTTTTAAACTCAAACTCTATAACTGATTTTCTATCAAACATAAATTCTAGTGAGCCATTTGTTAGTAACTCACCTCCATGTTTAGTTAGTATATTTTTAATATTAGCAACTGTTCTAGTATTGTTATCTGTCATACACTCTATAAAGATTAAGACACCATGAGGTGCTTTACCCTCAAAATTTACTTCAAGCATATTTGTAATATCTTTAGCAGTTGCTCTTTTTATAGCTGCATCTATATTGTCTTTTGGCATATTTTCAGCTTTCGCATTAAGTATAGCTGTACGAAGCTTCGCATTCATATCAGGATCGCCACCACCCTCTTTTGCTGCTATTGTGATAATTTTGCCTAACTTTGGAAACAACTTTGACATTGCTCCCCATCTCTTTAGCTTTGATGCTTTTCTATATTCAAAAGCTCTTCCCATTTTATACTTTCCTTAACTGATTTGTATGATATTTATAGCATCATCTTTGCTATAATCAACTAAGATTTTGCTAGTCTCACCATCTTTAACAAGATTTATAACTAGCTCTCTTATCTCTAGATTTTTATTTTTAAAAAGCTCAATTTTATAAGATTGCAGATTATTAGAGAGTGCATCTACGATTTTTGAACTAAGTTTCAACCAATGTCTTTGAACTCTCTCTTCATCCTCATAAAAAAAACCACTTTGGTCATACTCGATCTCTTTAGCTTGACTTGCCACAATACTCAACTTGTCAAAGAGTCTTTGTGACTCTACAAAAGAATTTTTTAAGATTTCATAATCACTGTCATTTAGCACATTTTTCACCTATAAAATTGTATTTTAAATTCAAAAATGTATAATACCATACATATAATGTTTTTAAGTCTTATCTAAGGATAGAAATGAAGCTTAGTTTTCGGCTCAAGCACCACTTTTTCAGTGCTTTTCGTGAGTTTTTTGTTCATCATCATGGCTCTTTAGAGTTTCGTGCTAAAATTTTTGCACTCCTTATCTCATCAAATGAAGATGCAGATGAAGAGAACTACACCATTGTAGAAAAAATAGCTCTAGATATATACAAAGGTGATCAAGATAGAGCAGATCTTTTAGTTCTAACTACAAGGGAGCTGGTAAAAAAAGTACACGATATAAGTAGCTTAGATATAGACACCCTAGTTTCGCACATCCAAAAAGAGTTAAAAATCATCCCACGATATGCAAAAAAAATAGATATAGAGTCTCTAAAACCTCTTACAGAGATAAACAGAGATATAGATACTCTAGCTTATCAAAAAAATATTTTAGAATTTTTACAAAATCTAAAAGATGATACCCTTTGTAGTCAAAAATCTCAAATAGAAAAAGATGAAAAAAATCTAATAGCTAAATATTAAACTTCTCTTTGACAAAAAAACTATCCACTGAAATATTTTTAAATGCAGCATTCATAGAAGTAAAAAGCGATGGAAACTCTTTTTCCATCTTATTTAGCATCTCTTTTGTGTTTGCTCTAGCGTGTGGCATCTTTATGTCAAAACGCATGGCAGGACAAGCTTCATCACCAATAGCGGCAATATTATTAGACTCAACAAAGGCTCTTAGTTGTCTCTCGCGCATCTGTATGAGTGGGCGAATAACAATGATACCATTATCAGCCCTATACTTTGGAGCAAGTGAGCGCATCTGGCCATTGTAGATAAAGTTCATAAAAAAACTCTCAGCCGCGTCATCCATATGGTGCCCTAGGGCTAATTTATTGCAGCCATACTTCTCTGCAACTCCATAGAGTGTACCTCTTCTCATTCTTGAGAAAAAACTACAAAAGGATGAGTTTTTTCTAATCTTCTCTTTGGCTAGATCATAAGTTTTAGTATCATGGAAGATATGCTCTATCTCATGCTCCTTGCAGTGTGCGATGAGTGCTTCATAGTTCTCTCCCATACCATAGCCAACCGTTACAGCTAAGAACTCGAACTTAAATGGTGCGCGTCTCTGTTGCTCTTTTAGGGCATGAATCATAGTAAGTGAGTCCTTTCCGCCGCTTAGACCCACTAAAATCTTATCACCCTCTTCTATTAGCTCAAACTCGGCATTTGTACGCCCCAGTTTTGACATGATTTTTTGAGAAATTATTATTGACATATCAGATTAAATCAGTTTTTATTTAATGAGAGAACTATCTTATCTACCATTTTCATAACAAACTCAGCACTCTCTATAGCACTAGTCTCTAAAAACTCATCAAAAGAAAAACTCGCATCCATATCAGCAGCATCGCTAATAGCGCGAAGTATGAAAAAATCAACTCCTAGAGCATCACAAACAACTGCAACACTCCCACCTTCCATCTCAAGAGCATCTGCTTCAAAAGTTGAGCCTATCCAGTTCTTTCTCTCTTCATTTGCAACAAACTGATCACCAGTTGCAATAATGCCCTCAACTACACTTTTACCCATCTCTTTAGCTACTTGTTTGCTCATCTCTATTAGAGCTTTATTAGCTTCAACAAAAACACTTCCCTCAGGAACAAAACCAAAAGGATGCCCAAAAGCTGTTATATCTAAATCGTGTTGAGCTAGTTTTGTAGCTACTATCAAATCACCTACTTTTAACTTAGGTGATACCGCACCAGCTACACCTGAGAAAAGCAGTTTTTCTGCTCCAAAATGCTCTATCATAGTAGATGCAGTAAGTGCTGAGAAGACTTTTCCAATCTTACTATATGCTATAACTAACTCAATGCCATTATAAGTAGCTTCATAGTACTTATTTCCAGCATAGTTTGTTGTTTTGTAATCTTTTAATTTCTCTAAAATTGGTGCTATCTCTTCTGGCATCGCACCCATTATTGCTATTTTCATATAT
>JAVEST010000151.1:0-4106 GCA_034006465.1 Sulfurimonas sp.
TCCTCTTTTAAACAAAAGAGTTGATATGGATCTAAGAGTGAGGCCGATAGTTTGTAGGTAGTTTTACTAACTATCTCTTCATCTAAATCTAGCTCTATAAAGACTTCATTAACGGGATAAAAATATCCTAACTTTTGGGTTTTTGAAAAATGATTTAACCAAACATCTTGGGGTTTTTTCTGCAACACTTCACTCTTATGTGTAAGTGGCTGCCCATAGTCTTGTTCATATGAAGGATTTATAGAGATAAGGAAAAAGATGATAAAAATGGCAACTCCAAGTGCTAAGACTGGAGTAAACCATTTTAATATTTTTTTCATCTTATTGGAATTTGTCTTTTATAAGATCCCCTAGAGAGTTTGACGTAGTATCATTAATCTCATCTAAAAGTTCTTGGTTTTTAATATAGTCTAGTTTTTTAACAGATAGACGGATACGGTCTCTTTTTGTATCTATAACTGCAATTGCAGCTTCTATCTCTTGACCTACTTCTAACTCCTCTTTTACTAGTGGAGCTAAATCTTCGTCACGAATAAGTGCATCTACACCATCTTCTAGTGAAACGAAAACACCAAATTCTTTGATATCACGAATAGTTCCTTTAACAGTTGTGTTTACTCTATGGTTTGTAGCAAACTTGTCAATAGGACTCTCTAGTAGAGTTTTTCGATTTAGTGATATTTTTTGGTCTTCTTCGTTGATTTTAGCAATCTTAACTTCAACTTCTTCGCCAATTTTTAAAACATCTTTACACTTGATGTTTTTGTCCCATGAGATATCTTGATTATGAAGAAGTCCTTCTACTGAGCCAACGCGAACAAACGCACCAAAATCAGTTAAAGATGTAACTTCTCCAGTTACCACATCGCCCTCTCTAAAGTTTTTGATAAACTCATCAAATGGTTTTGGAAGTAGTCTCTTTAGTGAAACTCTAAGTTTATGAGTCTTAGGATTAATCTCAATAACTTCAACATCAATCTCTTGACCTACTGTTAAGTAATCATTTGGATTTTTAACATTTTTGCTCCAAGTGATCTCTGAGATATGTAAGAAACCTTCTATATCATTTCCTAAATCAACAAAAACACCATAAGCTTCAATATTTGAAACAGTTACAGTAATAGTATCACCCTCATCTAGCTCACTCTCAACTTCTGCCCATGGATCTGGTTGAACTGCTTTGATAGAAAGAGATAGATGTCTTTTGTCTTTATCATAAGAGATAGCTTTAACAGTTACAACATCTCCTTCTTTATAAAGCTTTGAAGGATTAACTGGACCTTTATAGCTGATTTCATTGTAGTGAACTAAACCATCAACACCGCCAACATCTACGAACATTCCGTAGCTAGTGATTTTTTTGATAGTACCCTCAACTAAAATATCATCTTCCATTAGTTTGTCAATGATCTCTTTTTTCTTTTTTCTCTCTTCGTTAAATAGTTTACGACGAGAAACTACTATAGAGTTCTCTTCTGCATCTATCTTTACAACTTGAGCTTTTATTTTACGACCAACTACTTCATCACTCTCTTTAAAAGCAGCGAGTGAACGAGGCATAAAGAAAGAAACATCATCAGCTTCTACTACATAGCCGCCACGATTTTTCTTAGTGATAACACCATCAATAATCAAATCTTCAAAGTCATCTTTGTGTGCTTCAATGAAGTCAATAGTCTTTTGTAGCTCTAACACTTTTTTGTAAGATATTTTAGGACGCTCATTGTAGTATCCCATAACCATTACTTTTATCTTATCACCAGCATTAAACATCAAACTGCCATCTTTTGAGCGGATCTCATCGAGGCTTATAATACCCTCTAACTTATCGCCAACACCTACTAATGCTCTGTTCTCATCTTCTTGAACTTCAACTATTTCGCCCTCTACGATGCGACTTGTTTCTTGTTGTTTCTCACTTGCAGCAAACATCTCTGCAAAATTTTCTTCTTCTTCAAATGATTCGTTATCGAACGCCATTACCTATCCTCTTGTTACATAAAAATTGCGTGATTGTACCTTAATTATGTTTATTTTACTATAAATTTAAGAATGTAGATATGAAATTTTGATAAAAAAGCTATTTGTTAATATTGTTTTGTATAGAGTTTACTACATTTTAATTTCTTACTTAATAGCAAATTTTAGTATATTTGTACACATTTGATATTATTTAAAAATTATTTAGATTTTAGAGGATATATATGAAACCCGCTGAAATAATAAGCATTCAACTTAAAGATACGGCTCGAGTGTAATTGATTGTAAAACAGCAATAAATGTTGCTCGACCAGTAGAAGTGTTTACTAAAGAGTTTGCTGACTCTTCAATAAATTTTGAAATATCTTGGTAGGCTAGGTTTAAGCTACTCGACGCGAACTAGAGAGTAATCTTACTCTCTTTTGGGTTGGTTTTTTTACTAGAAGAAATACCTGCAGTCATAATAAATCTGATAGATTCTTCAATACTCATATCAATAGGTGTGAGATTTTTTTTAGGTATGAGTAAACTGTATCCACCAATCTGATAACTCATTTGCAAGTAAACTAGCACTGGCTCTTCTATATCAAGGTTATCAAATTTGCTAAGTTCTTCTTGGGTAATTAAGCCGATAATTTTTGCATCCATTGCAGGAATATCTACTAAAACGGTTATCTTGTCTTTTTTATCTTTCATATTTGAGAAGAAGTTGTAAAAATCTTTCATACCTCCAACAATACTACCGATAATTGGCATTTTATCTATTGTATTGTCGATGAAAGTTCTAAATTTCTGCACAATCCAAAACTTTAAAAGTAGCCCCATAATGCAAACAAGTACAAGTCCTAAAACAATTCCTAAACCCGGTACATAATATGCCTCAGGGAGCATAAGGAGTAAAAGCTGTTTAAAAAATGTTTCCGTCTTTTCTAAAACCCAAATAATAATATATAAAGCCAAAGCCGTAGGAAGCATAAGACCTAAACCATTAAAGAATGTTTTCACTGTAGTCTCCTCTCTTTTTTAGTAGTATGGTAGCAGATGTTATGTATATCGCTATATTCTCTCAAGGTGTAGTTGTGTTTATTTCTTCTATATTTATTCCATCTCCAAAAAGTGTATAATTGAGAAGATTTTATTTGTTAATATTCTTTTGTATAGAGTTTACTACATTTTGGATAATCCAATCAGGCGTAGATGCACCTGCGCTGATACCACAAAATTCTTTGCCAAAAAACCATTCGTAGTCTAAATCATTTTCATCTTCAATATGATAACTAGATGGGCAAAACTCCTCTGAGATGCTAAAGAGTTGCTTAGTATTTGATGAGTTTTTACCACCAATAATAACCATAACGTCAGCTCTTTTAGATATTTTTCTAACAGCCTCTTGATTTTCAAAAGTAGCATTACAGATAGTATTAAAAACTCTAACTTCTTTGTGTCTTGGTATAAGGTAGTTAGCAACTTCCATGTAGTCTTCAACTCTTCTAGTTGTTTGAGCTACAAGAGCAATCCTCTCTTTGAGCTTAACACCTTCTAAATCTTTAGGACAAGTTACAACCTTAGCTCCATAAGTAGCATAACTTTTTACTCCCTTTATCTCAGGATGTGCATCATCTCCAAAGATAACAATATCATAACCAGCTTCACTCATCTCTTGGCAAATCTGCTGTGGTTTTGTCACATAAGGACAAGTGGCATCTACTACATCAACTCTATTTTCTATTAACTCTTCAAGTTCATTTTTTGGGATGCCGTGAGTTCTAATAACTGCCTTATCACCTGTTTTAAAACTCTTATGATCATCTGTTAACCCAACCCTAAAGTCTCTCTCAAGTCTTGCTATCTCTTTTGAGTTATGGATAAGTGGTCCATAAGTAGCAGAGTTTTTATTCTCTTCTGCTATCTTAATAGCACGTTTAACTCCAAAGCAAAACCCATAATTTTCAGCTAGTTCAATTTTCATTATTATTTGTCTCCTTTTCTTTGAACAAGTTCAAAAAAAATTCCTCTCACTAAAGCTACGCCTGTCGGCGAGAGGTTATTCATATTTATCACCTTTTTTGAACAAGTCCAAAGAAAATTCCTCTCACTAAAGCTACGCCTGTCGGCGAGAGGTTATT
>JAVEST010000019.1:0-22017 GCA_034006465.1 Sulfurimonas sp.
TCAAAAAAAATTCCTCTCACTAAAGCTACGCCTGTCGGCGAGAGGTTATTCATATTTATCACCTTTTTTGAACAAGTCCAAAGAAAATTCCTCTCACTAAAGCTACGCCTGTCGGCGAGAGGTTATTTATATTTATCACCTTTTTTGAACAAGTCCAAAGAAAATTCCTCTCACTAAAGCTACGCCTGTCGGCGAGAGGTTATTTATATTTATCACCTTTTTTGAACAAGTCCAAAGAAAATTCCTCTCACTAAAGCTACGCCTGTCGGCGAGAGGTTATTTATATTTGTATCTTTGAACAAGTCCAAAAAAATTCTCTTTATTTAAATTCTACCTTCGTTATCTTTTGCAGGAGTTCAAAAAAGTTTGGAAAAGATGTGTTTATGCACTCTATATCAGTCACATTCATCCCGCATCTAAGCCCAGCGATAATAAAACTCATAGCAATTCTATGGTCGCCATGACTATCAACTTTTGCGCTCTTCATCTCGCCACCTAGAACTTTGTAACCATCTTTATACTCATGAACTTCTATGCCAGATGAACGCAGGCCTTCAACTACTGTAGAGATTCTGTCGCACTCTTTTACACGCAATTCCTCGGCATTTTTTACAAGACTCTCACCTTTGGCACAAGCAAAGGCGATAGAGAGAGCTGGAAGCTCATCTATAAGCCATGAGATGTTATCTTCTACAACGATGCCGTGAAGTGGGGCATATTTTACATGGATATTACCTATTGGTTCGTATTTATTATCAGTCAATTCATAACTAATATCTGCTCCCATTCTCTCTAGTGCTTTAAAAGCTTCGATGCGAGTTGGATTTAGTGTAACACCCTCTAAAACTATACTAGCATCTGGAGTGATAGCAGCTGCAACTGCAAAGAAAAAAGCACTCGAAGGATCTGCTGGAACTCTAAGGTTTAGTGGAGTTAGAAGCTTTTTCATAGGAGTTATTGTGGTTTTTAATCCATCTGCTACTATATCAGCTCCCATTCCTTTGAGCATTCTCTCAGTATGATCACGAGAGAGTTCTGGTTCACTGTATGAGCAGATTCCATCTGCACTCAGAGCTGCTAAAATCATACAAGACTTCACCTGCGCAGATGCGATTTTACTCTTATAATCAAAAGCTTTAAGGCTAGCTCCACGAATACTAAGCGGAGCTAAGTTTGACTCATCCCTACCATCTATTATAGCGCCAATTTCACGAAGAGGTTCAGTCACTCTATTCATTGGGCGTTTTCGTAGATATTTATCGCCGCTTAAGATAAAGTGGCCCTTTGCAGAACTTAGTAGTCCACAAAAAAGTCTGATGCCAGTTCCAGAGTTTCCACAATCTAAAATCTCAAAAGGCTCTTTTATACCATTTGAAGTGATCTTAATAGTCTCTCCATCATCTTCAATATGCGCACCTAGATTTTTAACAATCTCTAAAGAGTTCAAAGTGTCCTCAGCCCTTAGAAAGTTTTTTATCTCACTAGTTCCAGATGCTAGCATAGCAAACATAGCACAGCGATGTGATATTGATTTATCAGATGCGATATTGTCTATTTTAAGAGAAAAGCTACTCGCACTACTAACTATGACCTCGCTCATCTAAGCCCTACTTCTAACTCTTCATTTAGAGATTTTAAAATAGTGTCCATAGTCGATGTGATGTCATCTTCTTCTAATGTTTTCTCATACGATTGAAGTACAAAACGAATAGAAAGACTCATGTTTTTCCCTAAAGCTTTATCACTATATCTATCCACTGGATAAAATCTAACAAGCTCTTTTGTTGCATTTTTTTCAATCACACTCTTAACTTCTTCATACTTCATAGACTTTGGCATTATGATACTTAAATCTCTTATAGATGCTTGATACTTCGATGATGCTTTTGCAGTCTTTAGTCCAAACTTAAGTTTAGTAAAATCAAGCTCACAAAGATAGGTAGCTTCAAGATCATAGCTCTCTTCAACGCTAGGATGCAGACGAAAGAGCTCTCCAATTGTCTCACCATTTTGTATAACTGATGCACATTGATAAATATGCGAGAGTTTATGCTTAGTCTCGTATTCTTTAAGTGAAAATCCTCCGATAATATCTGAAATTTTTTGACTAAAATATGCAAAATCAACACTATCAGGCTTTCCTGCATTTACAAGACTATCTTGTTCTTTATCTCCACTAAAGATAAAAGCCATCTTCAATGACTCCTCTCTACTTGGGCTAAAAACTGAACCAACTTCAAAGAGTTTTACAGAGCTTATCCCATTTTTTACATTGTGTGAGGCAGCTTTGAGTAGTCCTGTTAGGAGCGTAGGTCTAAGAGTATCAAGCGTGTTTACTATAGGGTTTAGAAGTTCTAAATCTTCACGAGTTGTCTCAAAACCATACTCTTTTAAAACTTTTTTCTCATCAAAAACAAAGGCAATATTTTCAAAAAAACCACTCTGTGCAGCTCTATGTCTATATATGCTTCTTTTTTTGTATGCAAAATAATCATCTTGAAGCTTAGAAGATTCAGCAAATATCAAAGGCTTAGAAGGGATGTTGTCTATCCCAACAAGGCGCACTATCTCCTCCACTATATCTTGCTTATTTGTAATGTCATGACGAAATCTTGGCACAGTGATAACAAAGTTATCTTGTGATGATTTATTTGTATCAAAGCCTAAGTTTCTTAAAATCTTAGTGATTCTAACTCTATCAATCTGGGCACCGATAATCTCATCTATCTCTTTTTTTGTAACAGTTATAATCTTATCTTCATAAGAGTCACCAAGCTCTATAGTTCCGCCATAAACAAGTGAAGATGAGTAAGACTCTATGATATTTAAACAAAAATCAAGCCCTTGATTAAGCTCAGGTTCGCTTCCTCTAGATGTTCTATAGTACATTGGCCCAGAGTCTATTTTCGACTCTTGCATTTTTTTAGAGATAATATCTGGCGGAATGTAACTAGCCTCTATTAAAACTGTTGACTCTTCATCTTTTGCTTTAGAGGCATCTTGCTGAATAATTCCAATAGTTGATGCTTTCTCATCACTTGCATTAGAGTAGATGCTAGCATAAGAATTTTCATCTTTTTTAAGTTCTATTTTCGCTATGGATTCCCCATTTGCAGAGAAAAATCCATAATCATAAACTCTTAAAATAACACCACTACTATGTGTCACATATAGCATAAGAGACTCTATATCTGTGCCTCTTGACTCATCTATCTGAGCTAGTCTTAACTTAACTATAAGAGGAAGAAAGAGCTCCTTTAAGTCAACAGCTCTATAGCGCAGATTTACATCAAGCTGAGCCTCATGTGAAAGACTTAAAATCCGCCCTATTCCAACTCTCTTATCTTCATCTTCATTTACCAGAGTCTCTATAAGAGGTTTGTCATAAGCTGCACTCAAATCTCTTGCGACACCTCTAATACTTAGACAGTCTCCACGATTTGCAGTAAGCTCTATCTCGATTAAGTCATCATTTAGTGCAGCGATTGTGCAAGCTTCTTGACCTAGTTCGTACTCACCGATGCTGCTATCTAGTTCTAAAATACCCTCGCAGCACTCTTCAAGACCGATTTCCTTAGCGCTACAAATCATCCCCTCAGACTCAACACCGCGAAGCTTTACAGGCTTTATAACAAGTCCATCAGGCATTACCGCACCAATGGTAGCTACTACAACATCAAGTCCAGCTCTAACATTAGATGCACCGCAAACTATTTGACGAACACTTGTTCCGATATCTACTTTACATACATTCAATTTATCGGCATCTGGATGTTTTTGGCACTCCAAAACTCTACCGACTATTATTTTTCTAGGAATCTCATAGCTATGGATACGATCAACTTCTAGCCCTATAGAATTAAGCTTTTTAGCTAAATCCTCAGTTGAGACAGAGCTAACATCTATCCACTCATTTAACCAACTTCTTGTAACTATCATTGAAACTGCTCCAGCAACTTTATATCTCCCTCAAAGAGTGAGCGAAGATCTCCTATCTGATGGATAAGCATAGCAAATCTCTCAACGCCCAAACCAAAAGCATAACCACTTACATTTTTATACTTAACTGCTTTAAAGACATTTGGATCAACTATTCCACATCCTAAAACTTCTAGCCAACCTGTTTGAGAGCAGACTCTACAGCCCTCACCTTTACAAAAAACGCAAGATATATCAACCTCCGCTGATGGTTCTGTAAAAGGGAAAAATGATGGTCGAAAGCGAACTTCCACATCACCAAACATATACTTTAAAAAATCTTCTAAAATAAACTTTAAGTTAGCAAAAGAGACTTTGCTCTCATCATCTACTACAAGCCCTTCAACTTGGTGAAACATAGGAGTGTGAGTAAGGTCGTAGTCACGGCGAAAAACAGCACCAGGAGCTATCATTCTAATAGGAGGTTTTTGAGCCATCATAGTTCTTATTTGAACAGGTGAGGTATGTGTACGAAGCAGCATCTCGTCTTTAAAATAAAAGGTATCTTGCATATCTCTTGCTGGATGATATTTTGGCAGATTTAGAGCTTCAAAATTGTTAAAATCATCTTCTATCATATTGCCAGTCTTTACAGCAAAGTTCATAGCACAGAAATACTCTACAATTCTATCCATTGTCTCCATAACGGGATGCAAAGCCCCTACTTCATTTTGTGCACTAAACATTGAGACATCTATCGCCTCTGCTTGCATTGCTTTTTTTAATTCTTGGGTCTGCAAAATTATTTTTTTTGCGCTGAGTTCATTCATAAGAGCGTTTTTATGCGTGTTTAAATCTTTTGCTATTTTAGATTTCTCTTCACCTGTTGCATCTTTCATCTTGGCAAACTCTGCTGCTAGGACACCCTTCTTTCCAAATACACTAATGCGAATCTCTTCAAGAGCTTCAACACTCTTGACTTTGTTAATTTTATCATACCACTCTTTCAATAGAGTCTCCATCATTATGAGGCAAAATAAGCCTCTCGAATTTTAAAATGATTATAGTCAATTATAATTTACATACAGCTTCATTTGCCAAATTATGTGTTATAATTTACTCTAAACCCATAAAAATAAAAGGAAAAATATGTGTATATTTTGTAAAATAGTTAAAAAAGAGTTACCTTCAAATGTGATATTAGAAAATGATAAATTTCTTGCCTTTCATGATATAAATCCAAAAGCTCCTATCCATATTTTAGCAATCCCTAAAGCCCATGTAAATAGTTTTGATGAAGTTAGTAGCGAGACGATGGCTGGCATGACGGACTTTATTCAAGAAGTAGTCAAGGTTGTAAAAATTCAAAAAGCTGGATACAGATTAGTAACAAACATCGGTGAAAATGGCGCTCAAGAAGTTCCTCACTTACATTTTCATGTTTTAGGTGGAGCAAAATTAAGATGGGATCACATAAGCGATGCAGATCCAAAGGGTCACTTTTAAGATGTTAAAAAAAGCTTTTGTGTTAGCTTCCATTTCTTCTGCTCTTTTAGCTCAAAACATGCAAGATTTTAAAAATCAGCAGATGCAAACCTTTAGGTCTCAAACTACAGAGTTTCAGACCTATAAAAAGGCTAAAGAGAGTGAGTTTGAGTCCTATATAAAAGAGCAGGCAAAAGTATATAATGAGTATAAAAAAGAGCTAGAAAATTTTTGGGAAGAGCCTAAACTCTCAACTCCTAAAAACTGGGTATCTTATGAAAAAGACAAAAAAACAAGAACAGATGTTGACTTTGAAAATAAAACTATCACAATAGAAGTGATTGCTAAAACTCCAGAAGAAGCAAAAGATAAATTCCAACTAGCCCTCGCAAAAACCATAATTATAGATACAAAAACTGTTCAAGATAGAGACCCACTAGAGATAGAGCTAAAAAAGATAAAAAAACCATCAGGGATTGTAGATGCAGATGTAAAAGCCGAGCCTATACTCTCTACTGTGATTTTTGATAAAAGTCCCTCGAAAAAAGATGTCAAAGATTATGTTCAAAAGCATGTAAAAAGCGACTATATACAAGCAAAAGATTCATCGAAGATAAAAGATGCCAAGGTTTATTCTTTAAATGTTGCTCTTCCAGAAGATACGATGATTAAGCGTTCTAAGGTTTATTTTGATGATGTGAAAAAACATGCAAAGAGACAAAACATCCCAGCATCTTTGGTCTTTGCAGTTATGCAAACAGAGAGCAGTTTCAATCCAAGAGCAAGATCACATATCCCTGCATATGGGCTGATGCAGATAGTGCCTAAGTCTGCAGGCATCGATAGTTATCAGTTTTTATATAATGAAAAAAAACTTGTATCTGGATCTTATCTCTACGATAGTAGTAACAATATCACGATGGGAAGTGCTTATCTTCACATTCTATACTATAGATATTTAAAAGATATAAAAGATCCCACAAGCCGCCTATACTGCACAATTGCAGCGTATAATACTGGTGCTGGAAATATTGCATGGGCTTTTACAAAAACAAACAACATGAAAAAAGCAGCCCCACTTATAAACAAAAAAAAGCCCGAAGAAGTTTACGATAAGCTTTTAAAAGATTTAAAATATGATGAACCAAAGCACTACTTAAAGAGAGTAAACTCTAGAATGGACTCTTACCATAAGCTTTATGGCATTTAATTGAGTGTTCTGAACAATTATTAAATTGAATCCTGAATCAAGCTCAGGATGACGCGTATCCCGCCATTTGGTGCTTGACACGGAATCTAGTTTATAGATTAACCAGAGGGTTCAATTTTTTTTCATTATAAAACTTAACAAAATTATAACTTAGCGAAGCAAAAGCTTCACTAAGTGTAAAGAACAGAAATCTTAAAATATACTTTTAAAGTTTTCGCCCCACTCTCTCTTTTGCATAGCATACGAAAGCTCATAAGCTATTACCATTAATACCGATGTTGCTAATAAAACTACTGCCATTTCCAACATTATGAACTCCTTATCTCTGTTTTAGTATCTTAGAACATAAAGGTTTTAAATGTTAAAAATATGGCAATTTGCCATAGAAATATCTAGTTTTAAAAAATCAAGATGGGCAAGACTCTATTTCGCCCATATCTATCTTTGAGCCACCGCCTGAAATCATCTGTTCATTTTCACAAATTAACTTTGAGTTGTGGGTAATTGAGTAAGATATTGACGTGGTATCTCGAATAGTGTTTATAGTTGAGCAGTAAGTCTCAAGTGAAGCCATTACCCATCTTTTAGCTAGCAAATCATCTGCATCTGAGTCAAAACTATATGAGAGATGCAGCTTATTTAACTTACAAGGATGAGATTCATTTCTCACAATCTCTCCATCTACAACCAGATTAGTCACAGTTTTATCTTGATTTTTAGGAAGTAACACCATATCTGATGCACTACACGAGATGATGCCAGCTAAAAAATACTCTATAGGAGAGATAACTGGGCAGTCGATGATAAAACTACTCTTTGAAGTTTTTGCTTCAAACTTCATTCCATCTTGATGTGAAATAGTTACTTTCATAATTAATACTCCTTAATTTGTTTTTTAAAAATGAAGAAAAACTCCATTTATTTAAATCGGTATTGGAAGAACTCCAATACATACGCTTAGACCGCTATAGTTACCCAATCTTAGGAAATACCCTCGATTGGCATTCCTAAAAGTTTATCTCTAAAGAGCTAGAGAGCTAAATATTTTTTAAAAAACTCTAACTGCTCTTTAGTTCTTGTAGTTGAAGTTCCACCAGCTGAAGTTCTTGCATTCATGGAGTTTTTAAGTACAAGATATTCTAAAACATCTTCATCTATTCTTGCATCTATGGCTTTTAGATATTTAAACTCTACATCACTTAAGTCGATTTTTAACTCTTGTGCTTTTGCAACTGCGCGACCTGTGATAAAGTGAGCTTCACGAAAAGGGATGCCACACTTCTCAACAAGATAGTCAGCCAAATCTGTAGCGGCTAAGTGCCCAACTGAACAAGCGCTTCTCATATTGTCGGCTTTTACTTCCATAGTTTTTATAGCTTCTTTTAAAATTTCTAGCGAGATTAAAGCAGTCTCAACTGAGTCAAAAACTCCCTCTTTATCTTCTTGAGTATCTTTGTTATAAGCCAGTGGAAGACCTTTCATAACTGTTAGAAGTCCCATCAAAGAGCCATAAACACGACCTGTTTTTCCGCGAAGAAGTTCTGGAACATCTGGATTTTTCTTTTGTGGCATGATTGATGAGCCAGTTGAGTACTCATCGCTAAGTTCAACAAATGCAAACTCATAACTAGACCACATAACAAGCTCTTCGCTCAGTCGTGAGATATGCATCATCATAGTTGAGATATTAAACAAAATCTCTAGCGCAAAATCTCTATCACTTACAGTATCTAAACAGTTCACACTCACACTATCAAAACCTAGAAGTTTTGCTGTCATATCTCTATCGATTTTATGTGGAGTTCCAGCTAAGGCTGCACAACCAAGAGGAGAGACATTGCATCTCTTATATGAATCTTCAAATCTCTCAATATCTCTTTTAAACATAGCAAGATATGCACCTAAATGAAAGCCAAAGTTTGTAGGTTGGGCATGTTGCAGGTGCGTCATTCCAGGGATAAGTGTCTCGGTATGCTTATCTGCTACCACTAAAATCTCAGCCATTAGAAGCTTTAGAGCATCTACAATGTCTAAGTTTCTCTTTAATACCCAACGGCGAAAATCAACTGCAACTTGGTCATTTCTACTTCTTGCTGTGTGGAGTTTTTTCCCAGCATCACCTATGATGGCAGTTAAACGTTTTTCAATCCCCATATGTAAATCTTCATCATGGATGCTCCAAACAAACTCGCCTGATTCTATCTCATTTTTGACTTGTGCTAGGCCTTCTGTTATCTGAGTTAATTCTTCTTTAGTTAGTATTTTTTGATGTGTTAGCATCTGCGCGTGAGCTAGTGAGCCTTCTATATCTTCAATATATAATTTTCTATCATACATGATTGAAGCGTTAAACTCATCTAATAAGTTTGATGCACTTGCTAAAAAGCGTCCTGACCACATTTTTTCCATTTATGTTCCTTGATTTTGCAGTAGATTTTCTCTTATATATAAGTTTTGTATTTTATCTAAAATATTTGAATTGTAAATGAAGACTAGTTACAAGCAGGGACATTTCCACTATCTTTGGCATACTCTAGTAAAAAGTCCTCTAGATGTTTTACTTTTTCACTATAAGAAGGGCTACTAAAGTAGTTCCAAGATTTTTTTGCATTTTCATCTTTTAGATGTACATTGGCCAACTCTTTTCCTTTATCGCGCATAAAGAATTCCCACTCATATGTAGTTTTCTGAGACACAAATTTTTGACGTTTATCATGACACTCAACACATTTTTTTATAAAAATCTTTTGACCTTTATAAACTGCAGCGCTAGCACAAGAAGAAAACACTAGTGCTAGGGTAATGACAATAAAGATTTTTTTCATGATAGAAACCTTAATATAATTCTAACTATATTACATTAGAAGGTATAATAGTTAGCTTATAAAATATCAATTAAATATTCTGAAGAATTATTAAGTTAGCTCCTGAATCAAGTTTAAGAAGACAGTTTCTTTGTTCTAAATGACGCATATCCTCTTATTTAGTGCTTAACCTGAAATTTAGTTTATAGATTAATCAGAGAGTTCAATTGCATTTTTCACTAAAGATTACAGCTGATATTTTTGGTTGAGCTTTTCATCTAAATCCCAAAGACCTCTTTTTTTAAGAGATTCCACTACACTCCCAGTACACTCTACATCATCTGGCCATTCTCTTGTAAATCCATCAACTTGACCTTTATTTGTACCATCAACACCAACCATAAGTCCCGATATAAATATATCTCTTTGTGAGTCTATGTTGTTTGTAACTCGCCAAACTAACATATATGGGTTCATAATATCATTCTTTTTTTCATCTACAAAGACAACTATTCTTATGTTTGGACTAAGCTCTATGAGTGCATCAAAATAGTTTTTTGCGCTCTTTTTCTTATCTATACTAATTACTGTAATAGGATTTTTTGTTCGCCTCATATACTGATGTACTGCTGTTGCTTCTGGGATTAGCTCTTTTATCTTTACAAGCAGCTCTTCATCACCTAAAAGATGCGGTGCTTCTACTTTATTTGCAGCAGTTGCATCTATGCCTAATTTTCCGCCAATAAGGCTCTCTGGAGATGAGTGGTCTAGTGCATCTAAAACGCCCTCAGAGATAAAAAGAGACTTAGGAGCAAATCTATCTAAGATATAAGCAACGAGTGTCTCGTAGTTATCTAACTTAGGGGCATTTTCCTCTAAAAAGATTGCATGTTTTACAAAACTCATCTGCCCCGTTCCCCAAAAAGCATGCATAAACTGCTTTGCATGACCTTTATAGAGTGGTTTCATCTTAGCGAGTATAAGATTATGAAAACCAGCGTTTTCTGGCATATGATAGTCTAACAAGGCTGGTACTGTAGTCTTTAGGAGTGGAAAAAATATCTTTCCTGTCGCCCAACCCATATACTTATCTTCTAACGGTGGTTTACCAACAACTGTAGCTAAAAATGTAGGTTTAGCTCTTGTAGTTATTGCGCTTACTTGCATAACAGGATAAGGATCCGCTAGAGTATAGTAACCAGTATGATCTCCAAAAGGTCCCTCAATTTTTAACTGCTCTGTATCTACCCAGCCCTCTATTACATAGTCAACATCTGCAGGAACATATAAAGGAGTAGTTAAAGATTTAACTAATTGCACTTGCTTTTTAGTGATTAGTCCATACATCAAAAGTTCATTTACTCCATAAGGAAGAGGTGCCGTAGCACACCATGTATATAGAGGATCTCCTCCTATTGCAACAGTAACTGGCATCTTCTTTCCAGCCTTTTGGTACTGATCAAAAAAGTGAGATGAGTCTTTATGTATCTGCCAATGCATACCTAAGTGGTTTTTATCAAAAACTTGGAGTCTATACATTCCGACATTTACCATACTTCCATCAAAGCTTTGAGTATAGACTTGTGC
Source organism: Sulfurimonas sp. (assembly GCA_034006465.1). Taxonomy (GTDB): domain Bacteria; phylum Campylobacterota; class Campylobacteria; order Campylobacterales; family Sulfurimonadaceae; genus Sulfurimonas. The sequence continues at coordinate 11,005 of JAVEST010000019.1, forward strand.
CATCGTGATAAAAGGTCCACCATCTTGCTCCCAAGTGGTTAAAACTGGGATTTTAGCAAGGTCGATATCATCGTTCTTATATACGATTTCTTGACATGCACCTTTTTTATTTGTCTTTTTTGGAAAGATATTTTTTAAAGAAAAAAGCTCACTCGCCATTGATATTTTATCCATAAAACCAGCAGGTGGTTTCATATGTAGAAGTTTTGTTATCTCATCTGCAACAGATTCTATAGTTCTACCAAAGAGAAGCTCTGTTCTTTTGTATGAGCCAAAGAGGTTCATAAGTACAGGCTCATCAAATTTTTTGCTATTTTTTTTATCGACTGCATTTGTAAAAAGGATGGCTTTTCCGCCATCTTTTTTCTTAACTTCAGCATATGCTAAATGTGGAATCTCTAAGTAAATATCCAACTCATCTTCTATAATTCTTAACTCACCATGTTTTTTTAGTAATTCTATAGTTTTATGCATTTTTTGTCTCCTTTTTAAAAGAAGTGAATTCTTTTAAAATTCCCCTCACTAAAGCTTCGCTTCACAGCAAAATAATATTTTATCTTATAATCTTTGTGGCATCTCTTCTTTAAAAGCGCATTTTTGTGCGTCTTCGAGCAGTTCTAACGCTCCAGCATCTATCATCTTTTTAGCCATCTCTAAGCCTAAGTTTTTACTATCTTTAACATCTACTACAAGTTTTTCTTGCATGATTTTTGTTCCATCGCTAAACCCTATCATAGTTCTAAATATCACTTTACCATCTTCTATAACAGCGTTACAGGCAACAGGTGCTGAACATCCTGCTCCTATTTTGGATATAAAATCTCTCTCTATCTGAGTACAGATATATGTCTCTTCATCATTTAAACTCTCTGCTATCTCTCTTACTTTTTCATCCCCACAAACTATCTCAATCCCAAGAGCAGCTTGTCCCATAGGTGGTATCATCATATCTAGTGAGAGTTTATCTTTGTATGGAATATCTTTTAGTAAGTCTAATCTATGCAGTCCTATGAAAGCCAAAATTATGGCATCATACTGCCCCTCTTGCAACTTTCTTAGTCTTGTGTTTACATTTCCTCTTAAGTCTTTTACTTTTAAGTCAGGTCTCACACAAAGAAGCTGCATTCTTCGTCTTAGGCTTGTTGTTCCAACTACTGCACCCTCTGGTAAATCTTTTAAGTTTTTATATTTATGAGACAAAAAAACATCACTTTGGTCTTGTCTTTGTGTCACTGCAACTAATTCTAAACCCTCTGGAATATAGGTCGGGACATCTTTTAGTGAGTGCACTGCCATATGAGCATCTCCAGCTAGCATCGCATCTTCTAGCTCTTTTGTAAAGTGGCCTTTACCACCAATAAGTGCTAATGGTCTATCTAAGACTTTATCACCATTGCTTACTATTTTGTTTAGTTCAACTTCTATTTCAGGAAACTTCTCTTCTATTCGTGCTTTTACATGGTAAGCCTGCCAAAGTGCCAAGTCTGAGACTCTAGTGGCTATTACTAACTTTTTCATATATCTATTTTACCTTTTGGTATTGTACTTTTGTTTTATCTAACATATCATCAAAAAACATTGTTGGAGTTCCATTGACCATCAAATCACTCGCTATTTTTATATCACTACTAAAATGCTCTTGTACAGCTTTTGATTTTATATCTTGTAGAGTTATATTTGTCTTCGCACTCTTGTTAAATGCTGCAAGTATTTTGTTCTCATCACTCTCTCTTGCATCTACTTCAACCTTGTAAAGTTTTAAAACAACATCCTTTTCACCTTTTAACTCGGCTGCGGTTGCTGCTTTTACAAGTGTTACTGCCGCTGGATGCAGAGACTCTAGTGGAAGATGATAATAATAAATAGCAAACTTTTTTGGATCTTTTTTCATATACTCTATTGCTTTAGGGACAAAATCTCTACAAAATGGGCATAGTGGATCTGAAAAAATTGCCACCTTATGAGCTGCATCTGCATTTCCATATATAAGATTTTGCTTCTTGTAGTGAGAACTCTCAAAAGATGGAGAGACTGTGTCTTTTAGAGATGTGCCTGTTTTCATATCTATAAGGTCTGGCGAAATAGTAGTACCATTTGAGAACCAAATCATCTTTTGATTTACATCACGGCTACCCTCTTTATCCTTTACCTTTGCATCCACATTGAGTATAAAAGCACTCCAACCATCCACTTGTTCTAATTTAATTTTTTTGTGAACTTTTACATCTAATTTTAGTATATTTGGATTGGCAGAAAATGTCTTTTGTAAAAAAGCCTCCATATCTGCATCTGTATTTGCTTGTAAAAAGCTACTTACTATCAGTGTGCTTAGTAATAATCTCAACATCAATAACATCTGAATCCTTTTTTATATTTTTTTGTATATGTTCGTGATTTATATCACTCTTAAACTTGCTCGACGATTGTACATTATAACGGTTAACAAGCATACTTGTAAAGACACTAAACTGCATCAAAGCGCCTATAATATCTGTCATAAATCCAGGTAATATAAGTAAAATAGCACCTACAATTGTAAAGAGATTTAATCTTTGAAACTCTTGTAAATCTATAGCATTATAAGAGACTGCTGTAATGTTTTGAAACAGAGTATCTCTAAAGTTAAGAAGTATAAAGATGCCAATAAGTGCACTTATTACTATCTCGAAAAAAGTGAAGAGTCCACCTATGGCTGATGAGATATTTACAGATATTAATACTTCTAAAAATAGATATATTAAAAAATAGATCATCTCTATATAAGTTCCATTATCTTAGTAAAGACATTGTTGGCATCTACAGATATTTTTGTTTTCGTTTTTCTTTCATAAATCTCAACTAAGCCATTTGCTAGCTCTTTACCTATAATGATGGTATAGACAAATCCTATGAGCTCAGCATCTTTCATCTTAAAACCAAATCTCTCTTTTGTATCATCCAAAATCACTTCAACACCATTAGCTAAGAACTTGTTATAAAGATCTTCGCCTAGTTTTACCTGCTCATCATCTTTGATATTTGAGACTAAGATATTTACCATATATGGAGTTGTACTTTTTGTCCAGATGCAGCCATCTTTATCGTGATTTTGCTCTATTATAGCAGCTACAAGTCTGCTTACTCCAATACCAAATGTTGCCATCTCAAATGGTTTTGTTCTTCCATTTTCATCATTAAAATTTGCTTCAAGTGCAGCAGAGTACTTAGTGCCTAGTTGAAAAATATGTCCAACTTCTATACCCTTTTTAAAACTAAGTTTAGCACCACATGAACATCTCTCATCGAGCTCTTGAGTTTGTAACTCATCATAACTTCTCTCTTTTAGCTCATCTATCTTTTGCTCATCCGTGTAGAGTGTCTCTATATTTGCGCCATATTCACAACTCTCACAAACTACTAAGGTATCCTCTCCGCTATCAGCTAAAACATGAAACTCTCTACTTCCACTTCCGCCAATAGCTCCACTATCAGCTTCAACTACTCTAAAGTCAAGTCCAAGTCTTGTAAAGATTTTTTTATAAGTATCTTGCATAAGATGAAATTCTCTTATCATATCATCCTCTGATGCGTGAAAAGAGTAGCCATCTTTCATAAGAAATTCACGTCCTCGAAGAAGTCCATATCTAGGTCTCGCTTCATCACGAAACTTTGTATTGATTTGGTACAAGTTTATTGGCAAATCTTTGTAGCTTGTTACTCTGTTTTTAACAAGTTCAACCATGGCTTCTTCATTTGTAGGACTAAGTACAAACGAGTTTTCATGTCTATCTTTTATGCGAAGCATCTCTTTGCCCATAGTTTCGCTTCTACCACTCTTCTCCCAAAGGCTCACTGGAGTTACAAAGCTCAGTTGAACCTCGTTGCATCCTGCCTTATCTAACTCCTCTTTTACTATAGCTCTAATCTTCTCTAGTACAATTTTTCCTAGAGGTAAAAAGTTATAAAGCCCAGCACCCTGTTGGTTTATAAAACCTGCTCTAATGAGAAACTGATGACTCGGTAGAGTTGCATCTGATGGTGCTTCTTTTGTTGTTGGTATAAAAGCTCTACTTCTTCTCATTTACTTCCCTTTTGCGCAATATTTAGGTCATGTTCACACTTATATTTATCTGGCATCTCTTGTTTGTCATTTTTTATCAAAAACTGCATAGCTCCAGTTATCATATCTGACTTTGAGTCTTGCGATACGCTTCTCATCTTTGAGGTCATATCGTGCAAAAAGCGCTTTATAACCTGCTCGGACATCTTGCGAACTTCTTGCTCATACTCTTTTGGGATATATTTGTTTTTTATTACTCTATCACTCTCTATCTTTGCAGCTTCATAAGCTTTTGAGTATATATCTTTTATCATCGGTTCTATATTTAGAGTATCTAACCACTCAAAAAACGCAACTGTGCTTCTACCTACAATTGTGTGAGCCTTTCTAGCCTCATCTTCTCTAAGACCTTTGTTTTCATCAACTATAGTTCTTAAATCATCTATCTGATAGAGATTGATTCTCTCTCCCTTGTGATAGTTGATATCTCTTGGGAGCGCCAAATCAAACCAATACCTATCAAAATCGCAAGACTGTATAATCTCATCTGTAATGATGGGATTTGGAGCTGAAGTTGCAGTAAAAAGTATCTCAAACTCGTTAATTACGCGAGGAAGTTGATCAAAGTCTAAAACCTTAGCACCACACTCTGCAGCTAGTGCAAAAGCTGTCTCTTTTGTTCTGTTCATTATATAAACATCTGCTCCATTTGAAGCTAGATGCTTAGCAGTTATCTCGGACATCTCTCCAACACCAATAACTAGAGCTTTCATCCCATCAACACTATCTAAGACTGACTTTAGTTTAGCAACTGCCACACTAGCTATGGAGACTGGTTTAGAAGAGATTTCTGTTGCATTTCTAACTTTTGCCGCGCACTTAAAAGCGTTGTGCATTGCACGCGCTAGTTTTTGTCCACAGTAACCTTTATCATAAGAAAATCTAAAAGCATCTTTGAGCTGTCCTGCTATTTGAGTCTCACCTACCACCATAGAATCAAGTGAAGATGCAACACTAAAGAGATGATGAATAGCACTACTATCATCAAATATATCAGCCCTTCCCTCTAGCTCTTCAATAGGTATCCCAGAACGAGCTGTAAGTTTTTTAAAGATATGTTTTGTAGCTACTACAATGTCACTACAGCTGCAAAATATCTCCATTCTATTACAAGTTGAGATAAGTATAGACTCATTTATAGCCTCACTCTCATTTAGATTGCTCAAACAAGCGTGTAGATGCTCATCATCTGGATAAGAGAGTTTTTCTCTAATCTCCATAGTTGAATTTTTGTGCGAAAAGCTTATATTTAAATAGTGCATTAGTAACTTCTTTTTATCATAGTTTGGAGTATTTGTGTTAGTTCCTCATCGCCTTTTATAGCTTCCATTGCATCTTGGGATAATTTTTTTGCAAGTAAAAATGACTTCTCTATAGTCCCATGCTCTTGCATCTTAGTCTTTATCCAGAGAGTCTCATCTTCATTTAAAAGCTTTGCGTGTGAACTTTTTAGCCTTAGTCTATCTTTTTCATCTAGCTCTTTATAGAGATAGATGTATGGAAGTGTGCATTTTCCCTCAACATAGTCATTCATAGCTGGTTTGCCAAGCGTTGCAGAATCTGAAGTGATATCTAAAATATCATCTATAATTTGAAAAGAGAGGCCAAGATTTCTGCCATATATGGCGTGCTTCTCTGCATCTTTGCCTGCTAAAAGAGCCGCAGCATAAGCCGCTGCTTCTATAAGAGTTGCAGTTTTTAAGTAGAGCATATCTAAGTATTTATCTTCGTCTTCATTAAACTCATCAGCCATCTTTACATCTTGCATCTCGCCTTTACTAAGCGAAGTTACAGAAGAAGATATCGCTTTTGCAATACCTTTGTCAAACTCCACTAGTGCAGTAAAAGCCTTTGAGTACAAGATATCTCCAAGCATAATCGCTATTTTACTTCCATCAGTCGCATTTACAGACTCTACGCCTCTTCTTGTACGTGCTTCATCTATAACATCATCATGAAGCAGACTCGCTCCGTGTATAAGCTCGACAATAGCAGCCAATAGTGGAGCTTTTTCATGCTCAGATGCTATCTTTAAAATTAGTTTTGCACGAAGTCTTTTTCCGCCTGCTAGTTTATTAAATAGATGAGTAACCTCATCATAATCAACCTCTTTTATGAGCCTAGCAATTTCACTCTCAACTCTTTGCATTCACACCTCTTTAGAATTATTAAGATCAAAAAGTTTTATCTCAAGATCTCTGTCATACAAAAAAAGCTCAAAAACAGCTTTTTTTGTTTCATAATCAAACTCTTTAAATTTAACTAGCAGATATGGAGGATTAAAATTGTTTGCTCCTCGACTTTTTAGTTCAAGCCTAAAAAAACGATTTTTCTCTCTTTGGTAGAGTATGTTTTGAGCTACGATTTTATCGTATGAACGATGAATTACCAATCCTCGGTTCTTATATAGCGTCCAATTAAATTTAAAGAGTTTTGAATTACCCTCGTATTTTACAAGAATTTTCTTTTGTTCATCCTTTGCTAAGGATATTGTCATGTTTACTCTATAATCATTACTAAAACCTAGACTTGGCAGAAGAACTAAAAGAAGAAAAATCTGTAAAATTTTCATCTAAAATCTACTCACTTTTAGATACTATCTCACCCATTAATTCTATACTAAGACTCTTTAGTTTACTGTTTACTGCATCTTGATTTGATCTTATATACTCTTGAACCTTTTCATGAAAATCTTCTCCTAGCTGCTCTTCTAAAAGTAGCTCCATAGCAGCTCTTTTTTTCATAAAATTTTCTAAATCATATCTAACAACATCATTATTAGCGTTAAAAATTATATCCATTAACTTACTCATTGGTGAGCCTAAAAATACATCATCTTCATCTTCAAAAAGTGCACTATATTTTGACATTTTCTTATTCCTTAGTATTATTTAAACTCTCTGATTAATCTATAAACTAGATTTTGTGTCAAGCAAAAAATGACGGAATTCACGTCGTTTTGAACTTGATTAAGGATCCAACTCATTACTTATTCAGAGCATTCATCTATATATGTTGTGATTATACACTTCATTTGTTAACTACTTCTTTTACAAAATAATTTGTGTTCCAACACCCTCTGTAGTAAAGAGTTCTAAAATCATTGAGTGTTCTATCCTGCCATCTATAATGTGAGCTTTATTTACTCCACCCTCGATAGCTTCAAGGCATGCATCTACTTTTGGCACCATTCCGCCATATATAGTTCCATCTGCTTTTAGAGCTTCTATATCAGCTCTAGTAAGCGTCTCTAGTAGCTCTTTATCTTTGTTTAAAACGCCAGGAGTATCGGTTAGGAAGATGATTTTATTTGCTCCTATCGCCTTTGCAACATATGATGCACATAAGTCCGCATTTATGTTAAAACCAGGATGCCCCATCTCTTCGCCTGCTGCTATTGGAGCGATGACTGGAACAAAATTATCAGCTATTAGTTTAGTGATGACGCTAGGTTTTACAGAGTTAATATTTCCAGTGAGTCCCCACTTTGCAAAATCTTTTGCTTTTGCAGTTATAAAGTGTGCATCTTTACCACTGATGCCGATAGCTTTTGCACCATGAGAGTTTAGAAGTGAGACGATTTCTTTGTTTATCTCCCCGCTTAGTATCATCTCAACTATTCGCATAACTTCTTTAGTGGTAACTCTTTGACCCTCTATAAACTTTGATTCTATATTTAGAGCATCTAGCATCTCTGTGATTTTTGAACCACCACCATGGACTATAACTGGCTTGATGCCAACAAGATACATAAGAAGTATATCTTCTGCAAACTTCTCTTTTAGTTGTGCCGATGTTTGAGCTGAACCGCCATACTTAATAACAACTATCTCATCTCTAAACTCTTTTATAAATGGAAGTGCATCTAGGAGCGTTTTTACTGTTTCTATCTTTTTTTTCAATCTTTCATCCTATAATTATCAATAAAATCAAATACCGATTTATCTACTTCTACCTCTAAATCTAATAGTGATATAGGCAGATTAAAAGCCTCAACCTTTACAAAATCTTTATAAGTTAGTAAAAGCGAGTCCGTACCATCACTTCTTAAAATATCTTCTAATTCACTCTTTGTATATGAGTGATGGTCCTCATAGTAGTGTCTGTTTATCAGATCATCAGGTAGATATTCATCAAGTCTTGATGGTCTTGCTATTGCAGTTACGAGTGACATTTTATCACTTTTATCTCTAAGATGCACCACCCTTTTAAAATCTTTATCTTCTCTTAGAGTTATAGCATCTTTACTAGCCCAAAGTCTCTCTCTAAATGCGCCTGAGGGTAAACATCTTCTGTTTTTTGTATCTACTTCTATCAAAAGATCAAGTTTTTTTATATCATGCTTTGAGTATGCATCATCTAAAAAAACTATCTTTGCTCCGAGTTCTTTAGCTTTTTGTATCGCTATATTTCTATCTTCGCTTACTATTACTATAGCCTTAGGTAGTTTTTTAGCATATATCATAGCCTCATCGCCACTAATATCTACGCCGCATAAAATCTTCCCATCTTGCTTTACTACAAAAAGCCCTCTGCTTTTTCGTCCATAGCCACGAAGGATAATTGCTGAATCTTCATATCTTGAGGCAATAGCAGTTACAAGCGGAGTTTTTCCACTTCCACCAACGCTCAAATTTCCAACACTAACGATATCAATGCCAAAATCTTTTATAACTTTACTTTTATAGCGTACAAACATGGCAAAACAGTAGAGCCAACTAAGTGGAAGAAGTAAAAAAGAGAGGAGTTTATCAAGAAGAGTTGGCTTATAAAAATATCTCTCAACCCAAAAAACTAAACTCCTTTTCAACTTATCTACACTCTCGTTTTTGCTATCTGTTTTACTTTTTGACAAACATATTCAACCTCTTCATCACTCATGCTTGCATAGATTGGCAAAGAGAGAACTTGCTGAAAACTTTTAAGGGCTACTGGAAAGTTGTTTATTTTTAATGAATATTTTGACTTATAGTAAGATAATAGATGCAAAGGAATATAGTGAACTCCACACTCAATTCCTGCTTTTTTAAGTTCTAGAGCAAAAGAGTCACGATTTTTATCTACTTTTATAATGTATAGCGAAAATGCATGTTCATTGTTGCCCATATCTGGGATAGTGATATGTTCAGTTGATGCGAGCGCTTCACTATATCTCTTTGCTATTTTTTGTTGTCTTTTTATATTTGCATCTTGTTTTACAAGTTGTGCTCTAATATAAGCAGCATTTAGCTCACTCATTGTGTAGTCATTTCCTATATCTACAACATCATAGATATACTCTAGTGCATCTTCATCTCTAACTATGGCATGTCTTCTTAAAAGCTTAGCTCGCTCTATAATCTCATCATCATCACTAACTAACATTCCGCCATTACATACATTTTTCTTTAGATGTGGTGAGAAGTTAAAACAAGTTATATCTGCACCAGTTGAGCCAATCTTCTGACCTTGATATATTGCGCCTAGAGCTTCGCTTGCATCTTCTACTATTTTGACATTGTAAATCTTTGAAATTTTGTAGAGCCTGTCCAAATCAACGCTGTTGCCAGCTATGTGAGTCACTATAACCGCTTTTAATTTTTTTGACTGGTGATCTTCTAAATATGCCTCTAAGAGGTCTAAGTTTATGTTGTAATTGTTTGCTTGAATATCTATAAAAGCTGGCTCAGCATCAAAATGTCTTACAACTTCAGCTACATTTACAAAAGCATTTACACTACAAACAACTTTATCACCTCTTTTTAAATCAAGCGCTAGCATAGCTAGATGCAGAGCTGAAGTTCCATGTGAAGTTGCAATTGCATACTTACAGCCTATATAAGAAGCAAATTCATCTTCAAGTTTTGATACTTGATTGAGATCTTCTGCATCTAAAACATCCCCAACATTTCCATGCTCTTCTCGCCCACTTTCGTATCTATTAAAAGCTACTTTCATCATATTATCCTTATTATTAATTTCTTAGTCTTTTATAACTAATATCTATTCGACCTAAGATAAGGTGTTTTAAATACTAATTCTCGCAATTTTAGGCATCTCTAGTTTAAAGCTATTACTAGAGACTCTTTTTATTATCATCTCTAGCATCTCTTTATCTATACCTTTTTTTAAAATACTCTCTTTACTAAGTTTTTCATCAACTAAAAGATTTAAAGCTTTATCTATCTCAGCATAGGTGTAACCCAAATCAGATTCATCACTCTGCCCTTGCCATAAATCTGCTGATGGAGCTTTTTCTATGATAGCTTTTGAGATGCCCAAATATTTAGCTAACTTATAAATCTCACTTTTATATAGATCCCCTATGGGATTTATCGCACAAGCCATATCCCCATAAAGAGTTCCATAACCTAGCATCAGCTCACTTTTGTTGCTAGTACCTAAGACTAAAGCGTTCTCTCTTGCCGATATATCAAAAATAGTAGACATTCTCATACGAGATGAAAAATTTCCCACTCTCAACCTATCCATATCTGGATTTAACTCCTCATAAACCTTAAGCAATGGTTCTATCGAAACTGTTATGGCTTTTAGAGAAAAGTCACTACATAGCTCATCGGCATCTATTAGTGAACTCTCTGAGGAGTGTTGCGATGGCATCTTCACGCATAAGAGTTCATCTTTAAAAACTTTCCCAGCTAGAACTGCAACAACAGCAGAGTCTAGTCCACCGCTAAGGCCTACAAGAACTTTTTTAAAGCCTCTTTTTGATACTTCGGCTTTTAAAAACTCTTTTAAGTACTCTGTTATGTGTGCATATTTATTCATATTTTCTTCACTAACCTTTAAAAATCTTTAACAAAAATTATTATATCAAAATTTGTGCACAATCGGCACTATTGAAAATATAGTTTTATTTTTCATATATTTTTGTTACAATCGCACTATCTAAGTTGCACAGCTTTAAAATTTAT
>JAVEST010000029.1:0-18403 GCA_034006465.1 Sulfurimonas sp.
AGCGATGCTTTAGCTTCGCACTGAAACTTTAAAATTGGAGTATGCTTTTAAGCCTTGCGAGAATTAAGCCTCGCTTCTGAAAAAGAACACAAAATCAATTATTAAAAAGAGAGACTATGCAGATAAAAGTTCAAGCTATGGGCGACTATCAAACTAACTGTTATATCGTAACTATTGATGGTAAAGACTTCATCATAGATCCAGGAGTCGGGGCCACCCCTTGGGTAGAGCAAAATGTAAAAAACCCAGTAGCAATCTTTAACACTCACGGCCACTTTGATCATGTTTGGTCAAACGATGAGCTACAAAAAAAGCTAAATATTCCACTATATACACCAAAAGACGATGTTATGATGCTTCAAGATAGCTCGTGGATGCCCTCACTGCCTCCATCAATTCCAGATGTAGAAGTAAAACCTGATGAAGAGTTTGATTTTGATGGGGTAAAAGTAAAATTTCATCACTTTCCAGGTCATAGCGGAGGTACTTCTATGATAGAGATAGGAGATGTTATGTTTAGTGGGGATTTTATCTTTGAGAGATCTATCGGTAGAACAGACTTTCCATACTCTTCGCCAAAAGATATGAAAGCTTCACTACTAAAGTTTAAAAAGTTTGATTTTGACAAGACTCTATATCCTGGTCATGGGGGAACTACTACCATAAAACAGGAACAAGCTTATTCAGACTATTGGATACAGAACCTCTAGTCTTTTTCTATCTCAAGGAGCTTTAGTTTTAAGACATGTTTTTCGGTTATTACTGTTTTAAACTCTCCATGAAAAATTTTTATATCTAAAACATGAGCCTCAACATAAACATTTCTTTTTCTACCCTCTTTGTGTCTAACTCTAGCTACAAAGTTTACCTCATCTCCAAACTTTACAGGTGAGAGAAAGTGACAATCAGACCCAACTAAGACAACATTTTTCTCATTTACAGCAGCCATTGCAGCAAAATCAGCTGCTCCAAAAATAAAACCACCATGGATAAGTCCTTGATCGTCTGCAACCATCTCAGCACTTGTAGTCAAACGAAGTTCTACATAGCCCTGTTCTAACTTAATTATCTCTCCACACAAACTACGATTTATACTCTCATGTGTTTTTAGTATGACTGCATTTTGTTCATCTTCTCTATAGTCATCAAGCTCTAAGTCCTTGTCATGTTCATCATTCATAATTTAACCTTATTTTATTTTATCAGTCGTACATATACTCTAGCAGGTGCGTCGTAACCCTCTACAGTCTTAGTGTTATCATCTGGATCTAAAAAATCTTCTAGTGATTGTCCCTCTATCCACGAAGTTTTTCTCTGCTCACTTGCATCTGTTTGCATAGTTTCTAAAACTTCAAAACTACTAAATCCTGCTCTAAGACACCAGTTTTTTAGAGCTGGTATGGTTGGAACAAAGTAGATATTTGGTATCTTTGAGTAAGATGATTTTGGACAGAGTGCCATCTCATCATCTCCTTTGATATAAAAAGTATCAAGAATAACTTCACCCTCAGCATCTAGTCCACGATACAGAGATTTTAACATAGCAACAGGATCACTTCTATGATACAAAACACCCAAACAAAAGATGGTATCAAACTTCTCTTCATAAACTGGCAGATGCTCAACACCTAAGAGTTCATAAACAATCTCGCTCTTAACAAAATGATTAATAAAATCAAACTGCGTCTTATAAAGAGGAGATGGATCAAAGCCAACTAGGGTTTTTGGATTATCTTCTTGCATACGAAATAGATAATAACCATTGTTGCAGCCTATATCGGCAACTCTTTTGTTTTTTAAATCAAAATGTTTCCTAAGAAGGTTGTACTTGATGTTACTCTTCCACTCAGCATCTATAAATGTGCCACAAACATCAAAAGGACCTTTTCTCCATGGCACCAAAAGCTTAGCAACATCGTAAACATCGCAAGATTCACTCGATGTTATCTCTATAGCATCTCCCAACTCAACTCTGAAACTACCCTCTGGCAGAGCCTCTATTGCATCACGAAGTGGTTTGATGTTTTTCCATGTCATCCACTTTTGTCTCTCTTTTCTTATCTCATCTAAGTTCATATCAATCTTTATATCAGTAATTTTTGTTACAATTGTACCAAAAATTATAATGAAAAATATAAGTAAGGAAATTGTATGAGATTGGAAAAAAAGGCTACAGTGGTTTCAACATCAGTTGCGGCTGTTTTAGTTTTAATGAAGATGACAGTAGGGATTTTAAGTGGCTCTATTGCTGTCTTAGCATCTGCAATTGATAGTTTTTTAGACCTTATAATCTCGCTCTTTAACTATTTCGCACTCAACACCGCAGAGAAAAATCCTGATGATAAGTTTAATTATGGAAGAAGTAAAATGGAGCCGCTTGCCGCAGTTGTTGAAGGAACTATTATATCCTTTTCGGCTATTTTCATACTCTATGAAGCTCTTGTAAAAATCGCGCATCCTAGAGAGATGGCATTTATGCAAAGTAGCATCTGGGTAATGGCTGCTTCACTTGTAATAACTTTAGCACTTGTTTTATTCCTAAATTTTGTTGCAAAAAAAACAGATAACATGGTTATAAAAGCTGATGCGCTCCACTACAAAACTGACCTCTTCTCAAATGGTGCAGTTCTTTTGGCATTAGCTCTTATTGCATATACTGGTGAGCAGTTAATTGACCCTATCTTAGGTGTTCTTATAGCTTTTTATATGATTTATTCTGTCATTCCTATCATTAAAGATGGAATTTTGATGCTCTTAGATGTGGCACTTCCAGAAGAAGATATAAAAAAGATTCAAGAAGTCTTAGAGTCAGAAGAGTTAAACGATTATCACTATCTTCTTACTAGAGTCTCTGGCTCACATATCTTCGTCTCAGTCCATGCTGTTTTTAACGTAAGCGTCTCTCTCTATGATGCGCATCTTGTAACTGATAGAGTTGAAGCGAAGATAAAGGCTCTTTTTGAAGATAAAACTGTACACACACTAGTACATATGGATCCGTATGATGATTCTGAGATAAATGAAATGGAAGAAGGATATTAAATATATGAATTTTTACGCACTAATTATAGGAACTGAGATATTAAATGCTAGAAGAGAGGATAAACACTTCAAGTTTGTTCGTGATGAGTTACAAAAGTATGGTCACGACCTCTTTGCGTCGTTTATAATAAGAGATGAAGTAGAACTACTTCAAAACTGTTTTAAGCTAATTAAAGCAGATGAAAAGTCTATCATGTTCTCATTTGGTGGCATAGGTTGTACACCTGACGACCTCACAAGAGAGATTGCAGCTAAAATATTTACATCAACGCCTCTTATAAGACATAAAGAGTTTGAAAAAGATATCTTAGACAGATTTGGAGATAGAGCCTATCCAAACAGAGTTCATATGGCAGATTTGCCAGAGAATTCAAAGCTGCTTTTTAATCCTGTAAACAATATGTCAGGCTTCTCTTTAGAAGATAGATTTTTCTTTACGCCTGGCTTTCCTGAGATGGCACACCCAATGATAAAAGATGTCATCTCAAAACTATGCTCAAATAGTCCACTAAAACATAGAGTAACACTTATAGCTAACACAAGCGAAGAGACGCTTATATCTTTGATGAGAGCAGTTCCAGCTCATATAGAGCTCTCTTCACTTCCAATGTTTATAGATGAAAAACCAAATGTTGAGTTGTCTTTGAGTGGTTATGATAAAAATGAGGTTAGAGAGTATTTTAGCATGTTTGAAGATGAGCTAAAGAGACTCAGTATCGAGTATAGGCTACTTTAGACGCTCAGCAGTTAGAGTCTCATATATTTTAAAATTCTATAGGCTTTAAGCTCCTAATCAGATTGCGAATCAAGCCCGCAATGACGAAAATTATGGAGTTTACAATGTCAGCACCATAAATTCCATTATTCCAAAATTCTAATCACCATTTCAACACCCTAACTAACACTTCAACCTTATCGTCATCTTGAACGCTTCGTCACCCTGAACTTGATTCAGGGTCTCTTGAGATTTTTTAAAACCATAAAAGTCTTAACTCTACTTAGCATACTCTACAGCACGGCTCTCTCTGATAACATTTACTTTTATTTCGCCAGGGTATTGCACTTTTTCTTCTATCTCTTTTGCTATCTCTCGCGAGATTAGTACAGCCTCATCATCATTGATTAAAGTAGCATTTACGATAACTCTTACTTCACGGCCCGCATTTATTGCATAAGCTTGTCTAACTCCAGAAAATCCAGATGCTATCTCTTCAATAAGAGTAACTCGCTTTAAAAAACTCTCTAAAACTTCACGCCTAGCCCCTGGTCTTGCAGCTGAGAGTGCATCTGCCGCACAAACTGCCGCACACTCTATAGAGTTCATCTCTTCATGCCCGTGATGAGCATAGATAGCGTTTATTACAACACTATGTTCATTATAACGGTTACAGACCTCAACACCCAAATCAACATGGTTTCCATCACTCTCGTGAGTTAAGGATTTTCCTATATCATGAAGTAATCCTGCTCTTTTTGCAAGAGTTGCATCCCCACCCATCTCTGATGCCATGATTCCAGCTAAGTGCGCAACTTCTATAGTGTGTGCGAGTGCATTTTGCCCATAGCTAGCTCTATATCTTAGCTTTCCAATTAGCTTTATAAGCTCAGGATGCATATAACCTATATCCATATCTGAAATAAGCTCTTCGCCCTCACTTAGAATATTGTCCTCAAACTCTTCTGAGACTTTTTCAAAAATCTCTTCTATTCTAGCTGGCTGAATTCTTCCATCTTCTATAAGAAGTTGCAAGGTTTTTGTGGCTATGGCTCTTCGGTAGAGGTTAAAACTACTAACCAAGATGGCATTTGGAGTGTCATCTATAATAATATCAACACCAAGAAGAGTCTCAAGAGCTTTTATATTTCTGCCCTCTTTTCCTATGATGCGGCCCTTTAATTCATCATCTTCTAAATGAACAATATTTGTAAGCCTCTCCGATGCAAATTCTCCTGCATATCTGCTTGTAGCTTGAGCTAAAATATAGTTCGCTTTTTTCTTAGCCTCTACTTTTGCCTCATTTTCATAGCGTCTTACTATGTGAGCTACATCAGCGCGGCTCTTCTCTTCTATACTCTCTAAAAGAACCTTTTTAGCTTCATCCTGAGTCATTCCTGCACTATTTTCTATAGTATGAAGTGCTTCATCGATTTTGTCTTCATACTTTTTCTTTAGCGCTTCTAGCGACTTCTCATTTCTATCTAAATCTAGCTTTTTGGCTTCTAATACTCTTACTTCATCACGAAGTCTTTTCTCTTCATTTTGTTTATATCTCTTAAAACTCTGTTCTTTTTTTGTAACATCATCTTCTCGCTGAGCCAAGTGAGCCTTTGCTCTCTCTTTTGCATTATCAAACTCTTTTTTAGCTTCAAACTCAATCTCTTGAGCTCTTAGACTTGACTTATGTAAAAGGTGTTGTGCTTCATTTTCTATGACACTTGCTTTTGCTTTTGCTTTTTCAACAAAAACATCAAAGTTTGCATGAGTTATTTTCTTAGAGATAAAAAAACCAAAAAGACCACTTATAGTAGCAACTGAGCCACCTATTAGTATCTCATTTAACATTTTTTTTCCTGTTCTCTTAGCCCCTAGTTCTTCGTTTTTTTATAATTTTTGGTGTTAATAGTAAATCACATGCAATGTCATACTCATCACATATAAACTCTTTTGTAAAACAAATATCTGGTTGCACAAAGATAGTATATGGTTTTTTTTTCAATCTTTCAAAAAAACGATCATACATCCCTTTTCCAAAGCCTATTCTCTGTAATTTACCATCAACCCCAACCGCAGGTACTATGGCTATATCAATTTTATTTATATTTCTTAGTGTATTTCCCGCTTCGTAAATACCAAAATTCTTTCTCTTTAGCGGCAATCTAAATGGTACTACTTTAAAACTTTTATCTTGCATAAATGGTAGATAAACATCGCAAACTTTACGCAGTTTAAAGAGTGTTTTTCGTATGTCTGCCTCAAAGTCTAGCGGATAGTAAAACAAAATTGACTTTGGTTTTCGCTTTTGTATCTCTTTTAAAAGACGCTTGTTAAGTATTGCATCTCTATAGTATTTATTTGACATTGAGGCATTCTTCATCTTTTTGATACAATTGCGTCTAAATGTTGATTTTGTAAGAAGCATATAAAAACTTTCGGTTATAATTTCGCATATTTTACTATAATAATTAAATAAAGGTACATTAATGTTTAAAAAAACCACTACTTCACTTCTTTTAGTATCAGCTCTCTTTTTTGTTGCATGTAGCGATGATAAACCTAAAAGCGATACAAAAGCTAAAGAGGCAAACAGTATTATTGCAAAAAACGAGTTCGTCTTAACTGCACTTGACAACAAACAGTATGTTGTAAAAAAAGAGGGTTCTGACTTTGTTTTAAAAGATGCACAAGGCAAAGTTGTTCTTTTTGATATCTTTGCTACTTGGTGTCCACCTTGTCGTGGAGCTGCCACTCATCTTACTTCACTTCAAGAGAAGTACAAAGACGATCTTATTGTCATTGGCATCTCGATAGAAGAAGGTATAGAAAATTCTAAACTACTAGATTTTAGAAATGAGTACAACGCAAACTATACTCTCGTAAACTCTGATCAAAATCGTCGTTTAGCTGACACGATAGTAAATGAACTAAAACTTGGAGATAGATATCCAATCCCTGTAATGGCGCTATATAAAGATGGTAAATATATCAATCATTTTATAGGTTCAATAGAAGAAGAACTTATAGAGAGCGATATCAAACTTGCTATAAACAAGTAGAGGTCTAAGGTATGTTTGGCTTTATCAAAAACTCTCTTTCAAAGACTGCTGAGGCCATAAAAAGTGTAGTTCCAAAGAAAAAACTCACTTTTTCTAAAGATGAGATAGAAGAAATTTTGCTTGAAGCTGATGTTGAGTATGAGCTAATAGAGAAAATCCTAAATGAAACCTATCAAGAGAAGATATCAAGAGAGATCCTTCGCTCAAAACTTCTAGCGACCCTTGCTTATACAAGCTATAAGGAGCCAGAGTTTACGGCTCCTTTTGTTGAACTTATAGTTGGAGTAAATGGTGCAGGAAAGACTACAACCATCTCAAAACTAGCCCAAAGGTATAAAAATGAGGACAAAAAAGTAATCCTCGGAGCTGGAGATACCTTTCGTGCAGCTGCGATTGAGCAACTAACTTTATGGGCGAAAAAGATAGATGTAGCAATTGTTGCATCTTCTCAAGGACACGACTCCTCAGCAGTAGCCTATGACACTATAGACTCTGCAAAATCCAAAAATTTTGATAATGTTATCATCGATACAGCAGGTCGTCTTCACACCCAAACAAACCTAGCTAATGAGCTTAAAAAGATAAAAAGAATCTGCGATAAAGCCCATAGTGGTGCTCCACATAGAACTATCTTAGTGGTTGATGGAACGCAAGGAAACTCTGCAATTTCACAAGCAAAAGCTTTTAATGAGATGATAGGAATAGATGGCATCATCATTACAAAACTAGATGGAACTGCAAAAGGTGGCTCAGTTTTCTCTATAGCTTATGCGCTAGAGCTTCCTATTTTGTTTGTTGGAACTGGTGAGAAGAGTGAAGATTTGACTCCATTTGACAAGTATGAGTTTGTAGATACTCTTCTAGATGCTATCTTTATAGAAGAAACTGCATAGTTTCATCTTTTACATGGCATTTTGTCATATTTTAAGCCTCTTTTTTTATTCTTAACTATAATAAACCCTCTGATTGATCTAAAATTAGATTCCGTGTCAAGCACGGAATGGCGGGACAGGCATTATCCTGAACAAATAGACGGTCATCTTGAACTTGATTCAGGATCCAACTTAATAATTTTTCAGAGCATTCAATTCTTTATCATTATAAAAAAGATGCACTAGTGCAATAGTTTCCTGCCGAAGGAAACTCAAAGCGCGTTCAAAGGGATTACTCCCTTTGGCGTGACAAAATAAAGTGAAGGAATCCCTTCATTTTACAAAGTAAAATTAAGGCAATAGTTATGGCTAAGAAAAAAATTCTCTTTGAGTGTCAGCATTGTGGACTAACCACTCCAAAGTGGATGGGAAAATGTACTAATTGTGGAGCTTGGGACTCATTTATAGAGCTTAGTGAGCATCAGCAAGAAGTTGTAAAGCAGACAAAAACCAGTTCAAACCAAGCTTCAAAAGCTATAAGCATGAACGACATCATAGAAGATGAAGTCTATAGATATAGCTCTTTAGATGTTGAGCTTGATGGTGTTTTAGGTGGCGGAATAGTCCCAGGCTCTCTTACTCTCATCGGTGGAAGCCCTGGAGTTGGTAAATCAACCCTGCTCTTAAAAGTAGCCTCTAACATTGCATCTTGTGGTAAAAATGTTCTTTATGTAACAGGAGAGGAGTCAGCTTCACAAATAAAACTCCGTGCTAACCGCCTAAAATCAAATGAAAATACATTATATCTTCTAAGCGAGATTAGACTAGAGCAGATTTTACTTGAACTCGAACATAGAGCCTATGAGTTTCTTATCATAGACTCCATCCAAACCATCTACTCTGAAAATATCACTTCAGCACCTGGTTCTGTCACACAAGTTAGACAAATCACCTTTGAGCTTATGAGGGTAGCAAAAGAGAGAAACATAGCTATTTTTATCATAGGTCACATTACAAAAGAGGGTTCAATCGCAGGTCCTAGAGTACTAGAGCATATGGTAGATACTGTGCTTTATTTTGAGGGGGATTCATCTCAAGAGCTTCGCATCTTACGGGGTTTTAAAAACCGCTTTGGGCCTACAAGTGAGATAGGTGTTTTTGAGATGAGAAGTGATGGTTTAGTCTCAGCTACTGATGTTGCATCTAGGTTTTTTAACCGAAATTCGGAGCAAGCTGGATCAGCCTTAACTGTAGTTATGGAAGGTTCTCGCCCCATAATTCTTGAAGTTCAAGCCCTAGTCTCTGAGTCACATACACCAAACTCAAAAAGGCAAGCCACAGGTTTTGATACTAACAGACTAAATATGCTTCTAGCACTTTTGGAGAGAAAATTAGAGATTCCACTATCTGGTTATGATGTTTTTATAAACATAACTGGAGGCATCAAGATAAGTGAGACTAGCGCAGACTTAGCAGTCTTAGCTGCCATTATCAGCAGTTTTAAAAATCGTGCAATATCAAAAGAGACTGTATTTATCGGAGAGGTCTCACTAGTGGGAGATGTAAGGGATGTTTATGGACTTGATGTGAGGCTAAAAGAGGCTAAGATGCAAAATATAACAAAAGCCTTAGTAGCAAAAAAACCTCTTGAGAAGAGTAGCATGAAAGTTTTTATAGTAGATGAAGTAACAAAACTTATAGAATGGTACTGATTTTTAGCTCGTTTGGTGCTTTTTAAACCTATATTGACTATAATTTCAAAACATATGTATAAAGGATATCGATGATAGATGCTGAATTTAGAAGTGAAGAGAGATTTTCTAGGCTATCATTGGCTTATAAAAGCGATGAAGAAAAAGAACGAGTAAATTATTGCGTTGCAAATATAATTAAAAAACATAAAAAACAGCCTGAGACTTACACAACAAGCATCTCTGGTGGTAGAGAGGTTTTAGTTATAGAATACCATGATGATAATAATCGCGAAGCTGGAAGTATCTTTGAAGAGATAATAAAAGCTTTAGAGATTACAAAGTGTATCTAAATAGATGAATTTAGAAGAGTATGCTCAGGGCAACGAACTTTTCAAATCATACTTTAAAAAAAATAAAGAGTCCTTACTAAAATTAGTCTCAAGTGGGCAGAGTCCAAAAGCCCTTTTTATAGGTTGTTCTGACTCTAGAGTTATCCCAGATTTGATGATTCAATCTGCTCCTGGGGATCTGTTTGTAATTAGAAATGTAGGAAACTTTGTTCCTCCATACAAACCTGATGAAGATTATCATGCCACTGCATCTGGCATTGAGTATGCGGTTGGCGTTTTACATGTTGAGAAGATCATTATTTGTGGGCATACTCATTGTGGTGCTATTAGTAGTCTCTATAAAGATATAAGTGATCCATCTTTAGTTCATACTAAAAAGTGGCTTGAGCTTGGAAATAGTGCTAAAATGAATGCAATTTTAAGCCTTGGAGCTAACGCTGATAAGAAGCAACTATATAGACTTACAGAGAAATTATCAATTATGAAACAGCTAGAGAACCTTTTAACATATCCATTAGTTAAAAAAGCTTTTGAGGATTCCAAGCTCTCTATACATGGATGGCTCTATGATATAGAGACTGGTGAAATCAAATATTACAATGCGGACTCATATGAGTTTTTACCTCTAAAAGACCTAGCTAATACAGATGATAACTCATAATTATTTTAGATATTGCGATATACTAGCAAAATAATATTTTAAGGAAAAATTATGGCAGAAGAAGAAAATACTAAAGATACAGTAACAGATAAAAAATCTAGTAATATGCTGATAATAATCATCATAGTTGTCTTAGCACTCATAATAATAGTTGGCGCAGTCGTGGCATTTATGCTTATGGGTAATGATAATGTACCAGCAAACACCCAAGTTGCATCTCAAACTAGTGAAAAGAGAACGCCACAAACTAGACAAAGTTCAGATGAATATAGTGACTCAAGAAAGCTAAATGATATAGGCATTTTATATCCACTAGACACCTTTACAGTAAACTTAAAGAGTGATTCAGGTCGTAGATATCTCAAAGTTACGATGTCGCTAGAGTTAGAAGGAAAAGAGCTTAGTATAGAGCTTGACAACAAATCTCCAGTTATTAGAGATAGAGTTATAAGAATACTAACATCTAAGTCATTAGAAGAGATATCTTCTAAAAAAGGTAAACAAAAAGTAAGTGAGCAAATTATGGACACTCTAAATGCAATGATTTCAGATGGTCGAATCAAAGGCATCTACTTTACTGAGTTTGTAGTTCAGTAAAATTTAGATAAATAACC
The DNA here is from genome assembly GCA_034006465.1 of Sulfurimonas sp. Classification (GTDB taxonomy): domain Bacteria; phylum Campylobacterota; class Campylobacteria; order Campylobacterales; family Sulfurimonadaceae; genus Sulfurimonas. The sequence continues at coordinate 11,008 of JAVEST010000029.1, forward strand.
TATCTTTTTAAAGTTAGGTTATTTGCCTCTTTACCAAAATCAAAAGGTTCTCCTAGATAAAATCCCTGAAGAAAATCCACTCCTAATTCCTGAACAATCTCTAGCACTTCTTTATTATGAATATACTCAGCTACTGTCTTTGTGTTTAACTCTTTTGCCATATTTATTACATTTTTTACAATTGTCCTAGCTTCTGCTGATGAGTCTATATTTTTGATTAAAGAGCCATCTATTTTAAGAATTTCAGGCTTAAGGGTTATAATGTTTTCTATATTTGAATATCCACTACCAAAATCATCAATGGCTATTTTACAGCCATAGCTTCTAACAGTTTTTGCAAAGTCTATAATGATCTCAAAATCTTCTATAAAATCAGTCTCAAGGATTTCAAAAATAATATTTTTAGGATGAGCGCAGCTAAGTATTTTTTTATAAATATAGTTTTTAAACTCACTGTTTGCTATATCTTCATAACCTAAATTGACACTAAATTCCACATCAGTTTGGCAAAATAATTCAAAAGACCTTTCAAGCATAATTTTCATCATTGGATTATAAAGGTAAGTTTTTTTTGCTGTTAAAAGATAAGGAAAAACGGAGTGAGCGCAGCCATTATCATCTATCAAACGCATAAGACATTCATATTTTTGTATTTTCATTGTTTTTACATCTATGATAGGTTGTACAAAAGGAATAATTGCGCTCTTTTCAACGCATCTTTTGATAAAAACTATCTCATCTAAGAGCTTACTCTGCTCTTCTTCTCTATATATTAAAGTTAGGATATCCAAGTTGATATCTACAAGTTTTTCAAATGAACTTATAAGTTCAAACTCTCTATTGCTAATCAAAATCTCTCGCACAAACCTTCTAACATAAGAAAAAGCAGCATTTACATAGTGAGCAGGAAGCCCTATTTTAACATGTACCTCACTTATAGTAGATAGTTTTTGAAAATAACACTCATCATAGCATCCACAAAAAAGAGCATGATACCACTTACCAATCTCTACCCTATGTCTTTTTAAAATTTCTTCTGTACTTATAAATTTATTAGCATGATCAAACTCAAAGATAAACTCATAAAAATTATCAAGAAAATCTTCCGTAAAAGGTATCATGATTTTTGAGATGCCCTTAAGAAGTAGAGCATCCTCTGCTTCAAATTTATAGTGCTTAAGGATTAAGTTATATTTATTTATTTTCAAATTTTAAACTCATTTAGCTTTTCTTTTAAGCTAACGCCCCAACTGTGTAGTGTCTCTGCAATCTCTCTTATCTCTTCTATTTGCTGAGAATTCTCATTAAATATAACTTCAATCTGCTTAGATGACTCCATAACTTCTTTAGTCTCCCCTTTTACTTCTAACGCTTTTTGAGCTATGTTATTTGAGAGCTTTATATTTTTACTAGAAACTGCGATAAGTTTATCTATAACTTCATTTGCCGAACTAGAAACATTTTCTAGTTCATAAATCTCTTTTGCATTATCGTTCATTTGGGTACTTATTTTTTGAATTGAATCAACAACTGCAGTTATTATTATATTTATCTCGCCTAAGCTTGTTTGGGTTTTCTCAGCCAAGAGCCTTACCTCATCTGCAACTACAGCAAAACCTCTTCCATGCTCTCCTGCTCTTGCTGCTTCAATCGCAGCATTGAGAGCTAAGAGATTTGTTTGATCTGCTATATCATCTATAACACCAAGGACATCTTTTGTTTTTTGTGCATCTTGACTTAGGCGATTTAATTCACTCGCTAATGAAGTCTCTTTTTCTACACTACTTTGAATCTTTTTTCCAAGAGAGATTATATTTGCTTGTGTATCTCCTAAATAAGTGTCAATCTGTTGCATCTCCTCTTTACTTAGTTGTGCACTTTCATTTATATCTTCAAAAATCGTACTCATATTGTTTGCATTTCTTGCACTCGATTCTATTATTGTTCTCTCTTTTTCTGTTTGTGCATTTAAAAAAGAGACAATGTCTCGAAGTTTTGAAGAGATTTCATCATGCGTTTTTGATTGATCTAAAAATCCCAATATCGCAATTTTTATCTTATTTTTAAAAAATATAACTGCATTTAACATAGTTGCAGATTCAGAATTAAAACGAGTATCTATTACAATCTCTTTTGAGAGATCCATAGATTCTAAAGAGCTATTTATCTTACGACTAAGATCAACTCCCCATTTTTTCTCATCAATGTCATGTATTATTAAAATAAATGCGATTATATACTGAACAGTCGCTCCGACAATACTCTCGGTAAAGAAAAATGCGTTGATAGGCAAAAGTATGAACGCGCTGATATGAATAGAGCGCATTCTTAAAAATAGTGATTTCATTGTAATTCCTTCTTGGTTTTTAATTCGGACAATTTTAGTATGATTTAGATAAATCAGTATTGACCCTTGTCAATTGTCGCTAAAGAGTAACCTTTATATAGCTGTTGTTTAAGCAGTTTTTCTCTTGTAAAACAATCATTTAAAAAGTTCAATATGCTATAATCTCAGTAATTTAGCTTAAGGTTTTAAATGATTGGAATTGATCTTATAAAGACTTCTCGAATGCAAAAACTCATCGAGAAATTTGGACAAAAAGCTTTAGAGAGGTTTTTATCGCCTTCTGAGATTGAGCTCGCTTCAAACTATAGGACTGCTGCTGGTTTTTGGGCTGCAAAAGAGGCACTCTCTAAAGCTCTTGGAGTAGGTATTGGCAAAGAATGTTCATTTAAAGATATAAAGATCTCAAAAACACAAAGAGGCGCTCCAATATTAGAACTCTCTCAAAAGCTCATTACAGCTTTTCATATTACAGATACTTCTCTCTCTATCACCCATGATGGAGAGTATGCTATTGCTGTTGTAGCGGTAGAGTCAGCCTCCCCCCACAAAGTCCAAAAGTTCTAACTTATCCAAGTCCTTTAGTACACAGCTCTTCCACTCAGCCTGTTTAACTATCTCCATATTTAAGGCTGCTGCCATTACTTTGCCCTCTAAAGATAGCTCTTTTAATACCTCTTGTAGAGTGGCATCCTCCTTAAACTCTCTTTCATTACCGTTTATTATTATCTTCATCTTCTTCTCTTTTTCATTAATCTTACAACAACTATTTGTAACACAATAATTTCCATTGTTTTTAATTATTAGAATTGTAGCGTTATTTATTGAAATTACATTCAATAAAAGATATACTCATAGCTGCTAAACTAACTTTAACTGGATATTAAAATGTTAAATTCCAAAGAAATACTAAAATATACTAAAAATCTATCTATACTATTTGCTGAAGATCATGACGATTTAAGACAAAGCACAACAGAAATACTCAAAAATTTTTTCAAAAGAGTAGATAGTGTAAGTGATGGTAAAAGCGCTCTACTAAAATATAAAGAGTATCAGGAAGAGACTTCTAGTTACTACGATATAGTTCTTAGTGACATTCAGATGCCAAACATAAATGGCGTTGAGTTAACTTCTAAAATATATGATATAAATCCTTCTCAACTTCTTATAATTTTATCAGCTCATGACGATGCAAAACATCTCCTCCCACTTATAAACTTAGGCATAGAGCAGTTCGTTAAAAAACCTATTGACTATCAAGAGTTACTAAGAGCCCTACTAAACAGCTCAAAAAAAGCTCAACAAATTCCAACTACAGAGCAACTGGCATCCCCTAAAGTTCAATTGAGTACTAATATGGTTTTTGATAAAGTAAATAGTGCGCTCTTAGAAGATGGCAAGATAGTTTATTTAACAAAGTATGAGATTATCTTTATGCAGTTGTTAAGTACTAAAGTTGGTAAAATATACTCAAATGAAGATATAGCAAAAAAATATGAAGAGTCTGAGGAGAGTCTTGATATCCAAAACATTAGAAAACTAGTCTCCAAACTTAGAAAAAAGCTACCTGTAAATTCATTAGAGAGCATCTATGGTGTCGGCTATAGAATCATACCTTCAACACAAGAGTAGTAAAGTAATCTACTCTTTTTTTAAAAATTATAAAAAACACATAACAATAATAGTTCCCTGATATATTTATAAATTCTTAAATTACTGCCTATTGCACGTCACATTTACATGTTCTTAAATATTTTTAGAGTAATATCTTTACTCATTTTATTACAAAGGAATAAAAATGCCATATGTTAAAGAAGTTTTTGAATACTTAAAAAGATCAAGCCCTTACCAAAAAGAATTTTATCAAGCAGCGGAAGAAGTAGTAGAATCTCTTCGACCTTTGATGATAAAATACCCAAAATATAGAAAACACAAAATTATAGAAAGAATTGTCGAACCTGAGAGACAAATATTTTTTCGTGTTAACTGGGTTGATGATAATGGCGAGATTCAAGTAAACAAAGGCTATCGTATAGAATTTAACTCGGCACTTGGACCTTACAAAGGTGGACTAAGATTTCACCCAAGTGTAACTGCAGGAGTCATTAAATTTTTAGGCTTCGAGCAGATTTTTAAAAATGCCCTAACTGGTCTTCAAATCGGTGGTGGCAAAGGTGGAAGTGACTTTGACCCTAAGGGTAAGTCAGACAACGAAGTTATGAGGTTTTGCCAAGCATTTATGAGTGAACTATTTCGACATATCGGTGCAAATACTGACGTTCCTGCCGGAGATATCGGAGTTGGTGCTAGAGAGATTGGATATATGTTTGGTATGTACAAAAAACTTGCTAATAAGTACGAGGGAGTACTGACTGGAAAATCACTAAACTGGGGTGGCTCACTAGCTAGAACTGAGGCTACTGGTTATGGCACAGTCTATTTTGCAAAGTATATGCTAGAAGCAAGAGGTGAGAGTCTTGAAGGAAAGAGCTGTGTAGTATCAGGCAGTGGGAATGTCGCTATCTATACTATAGAAAAACTCTACCATCTAGGCGCTATCCCTGTTACGTGTAGTGACTCAAACGGTATGATTTACGATAAAGAAGGAATCGACCTAAAACTTTTAAAAGAGTTAAAAGAAGTCAACAGACAGAGACTTACTGAATATGTAAAATACAGACCAAGTGCAAAGTACACTCCATCAGAGGAGTATCCTGAGGGCTGCAACGGTGTTTATACAATTCCATGTTATGCAGCATTTCCAAGTGCTACTCAAAATGAGTTAAATCTAAATGATGCAAAAAATCTTCTTGATAACGGCTGTTTTTGTGTAAGTGAGGGCGCAAATATGCCTTCTACCACTGAAGCAGTCGACCTCTTTGTAGACTCAAAAATCTGTTATGGTCCTGGTAAAGCTGCAAATGCTGGTGGAGTTTCAACAAGTCAACTAGAGATGGCTCAAAACGCATCTATGGTAAACTGGACTTTTGAAGAGGTAGATGAAAAACTAGCTCAAATCATGAAAAACATCTACGATAGTGCAAGTGAGACTGCTGCTGAGTTTGGAGAGCCTACAAACTTAGTTCTTGGTGCAAATATTGCAGGCTTTAAAAAAGTAGCAGATGCTATGATAGAGCAAGGTTTAGTTTAAAAGTATATCTCAACTTATAAAGTTGAGATGCTCTCTAGTATAGCCTCTATAGTTATAATTGCTTCATCATATTCCAAATCTTTTACACTACATTTTAACTCTTCTGCTCGCTCTTGTGTTATTTCATCTTTTATATATAAGTAGATATTGTTAAAAAAAGCCTCATCTACTATGGATGATTTAGATAGCAAATCTTTAAACTTCATTAGCTCCTCTTTACACTTTTTTATACTTTTAATGCTACTTAGTTTTATCTCTTCTTCTTTTTCTATTAGCCTGCTTAGCTCTTTTTTAGTTTTACTTAGTATCATCTCAAAATTTTTGATATCACTACTTTTTATACCCGAATGAAATGAGTCTTCTATCTTTTTACAAATCTTACTAAGCGCCTTAGCACCTAAATTTCCGCTTACTCCTCTTAGTGCATGAACAAGCATCTTAGCTTCTGAATCATTAGACTTTAGTTTTAAAACTATATCTTTAAACTCACTATCTAGCTCCTCTTTAAACTTAACAAAGAGTCTTTTGGTGAGATTTTTTGAGCCTATGGAGTTTTGTAAAAAATTACTATCTAAGATTACCTCTTCATTAAAATTATTTAAGACCTTGTCTTTAGAGAATTCTTTGATTATTAAGTAGAGTTTGTTTGAGTCTATTGGCTTTGATAGATGCTCATTCATGCTAGCATCTAGAGCTTTTTGTCTATCTTCTGTGCTTGAAGCTGCTGTTAATGCTACTATTGGGATAACTTTATCAAACTCTCTTATAAGCCTTGTTGCTTCTTCTCCGCCCATGATTGGCATCTGCATATCCATAAGTATCAGATCATACTCTCCCTGGTGCTTTTTATATTCATCCAAAGCTTCTTGCCCATTTGAGACAACAAATACCTCTATACCTACGCGTTGGAGCATCATAGTTGCTACTTCTTGATTTATTTCATTATCCTCAACAAGTAAAATTTTGACTCCGCTTAAGTCTGGCAATTCCAAGATTTTCTCATAGCTTGTCAAATCATCATCAAAAACTACTACTTTGAAATCTCTATCGTCCTCATTTGCATCTTCTTTGCACTCTTTAACCTCAACTTCTATCTCAAAGCTAAACTTACTTCCAACTCCCTCTTTACTATCAACCTCAATTCTCCCACCCATAGCTTCTACGATTTTTTTTGATATAACAAGCCCTAGTCCAGTTCCGCCATACTTTCTTGTTGTTGAATCATCAGCTTGAACAAAAGCTTTAAAGAGTTTAGAGAGTTGCTTCTCACTCATTCCTATGCCCTCATCTTCTACGCTAAAACAAAGAAGTGCTTTAGTGTTACTTAGCTTTTGTTTTAACTCTACAGAGACTTTGACAACACCTTTTTGTGTAAACTTATAAGCATTACTTAAAAAGTTAGTTAAAGACTGCGCTATTCTAAGTTCATCAGAGACTATAATGCTAGGAACATCAGCCTTACTTAAAAAGTGAAGTTCTAGTCCCTTTTTTTCAAAACTATCGCTAAATATAACGCGAAGCCTCATAAATATATTTTCGAGCTTAAAAGCCTCTAGCTCAATTCTCAGTCGCCCCGCTTCTATCTTAGAATAATCCAAGATATCATTTATAATGCCAAGAAGCATTTTTGAAGATCCATTTATCTTTGCTACTAAACCTTCTTGCTTTGCATCTAAGTTTGTATCTTGAATAAGCTCACTTAACCCTATAATGGCATTCATTGGAGTTCTTATCTCATGACTCATATTTGCTAAAAACTGGCTCTTTGCTTTGTTTGCTAGTTCTGCTTTTTTAGTACTCTCTTCAAGCGCAATCTTGTCTAAAACTCTTTGAGTCTCATCATTATATATAGCTATAACTTCTTTAGTAGAGATTCTATAGACATAGTTCTCCCTATA
>JAVEST010000181.1:0-2726 GCA_034006465.1 Sulfurimonas sp.
TATTTTCAAGCATATAAATAGCCTCATCTCTATCAGTGATAATGTTAGACTTCGCATCTAGTAGGTTAAAATACTCTTTTATCTCATACTTTTGCCCATCAAAGATTAGATACTCAGATGAACCTAGCTTGTAGATGCCATCAAAAAAAGTATAAGGTGCAGTTGGTGCTAAAAATGAGAGATAAGAGAGCAGGGCATCCTTGTTCATACTAACTTTATCAAGATAAGGTGTTAGCTCTTTGATGGTGGAGGCAAAGATAAATTTCCCTCCTTTGTGCATAAAAAAGAGAGATTTTAGGCCAAATCTATCACGAAACAGATATAGTTTTTTCTTATCATAAATAGCAATCCTAAAACTACCATCAAGGTGATTTATAAAATCAGCTCCCCACTTTATATATGAAGCTATCACAAGCTCTTCATCACTTGCTGCATCTGTATAGCCCAGAATCTCTTTTAGCTTTTTTTGCTTGTAGAGCTCTCCATCAAAGATGACTTTTAACCCTTTAACGCTTAACTCCCTTACAATCCCAAAAAAACCAGACACTACTTAAAAAAACCTACAGTGATATCGTTTTTCATATAGTTATCCCTATATCTTAGCTCTTTAACTCCAAGTTCTGATGCTATCGTTCTTATATTTTTAAGCGTTAAGTAGTTGTATGTTTGACTCTTTTTTGTGCCATAAAGTATGTTGAAAATAAATCCAGCTTCACTAGATGCATAGCAGTTTTGCATAAAAAGGTAGGTCTCAAAAAGATCTAATGTGTTCATCGCTCCACTGCAAATATAGTAGGAGGCACTTGGCAGAGAGTCTTTGCAGACATCAGCTAAAATCGCCTCAGTTTTTGTTCGCTCTTTGGTGATTTTTACCATCTCACTTATAGAGTCTATGGCGATGTAGCTTTTTGGGAGCCTATCTTCTTCTTTTGCATAGAGATAAAAATCCCCAAAACCACAACCTGCATCAGCTAAGGTAAACTCATGAAGATTTGGAGGAAGAAGTTCAAGAATAGTTTTAAACCTTAGGTTCTGAGAATCACTTGAGTTCCAGTTTACACCTTTAGCACTTACTCCGTGAAGCTGTATAGCTGAGGTGTAGAATTTTTCATTATCGATGCGAGGCATAAATTATTACTAATATTTAAGCATATAAGGGATATCGGAACTATCTCTTAATTCTTCATACTCATCCATCTCCGAGTGCATAGTCTCTGTAAAATTCTCCATCGACTTATTTAGATGCTCTTGTGCCTCTTCTACTAACTTTTTTTGAGTAGATTCAATCTCACTAAAATGTTTAAGAGTTTTTTGATAATATTCTTTATTGTCAGTAAGAAGAATGATATCCTCTTTTTTAACCCACTTTCTAAGAGGCTTACCATCTTTTTGAAACTCAAATATAACATTACCACTGTTTTTTGAGGCAATAAATTTTCCTACAGGAAAACCAATAAAGGTAGATAGAGGTGTTGAGTGTTGTTTTTTGATTACATAATACATCTTCTAAGTATATAACAAACAAACTAAAAGATGCTAAAATATTTTGCAAATATAAGGAGTTTTAATGAGTCATCTATATAATCTAGCCATAATAGGGGCAGGTCCTGCAGGGATAGCAACGGCAATAGAGAGTTATATGCAAGGCATACGAGATATTGTCTTGCTAGAAAAAGACCAAAACCACAACTCTACGATAAGGAAATACTACAAAGATAACAAAAGAGTAGATAAAGACTGGAAGGGTCAAAAAGTTGAGCTAGATGGGAGACTGTTTTTTGTAGATGGCACAAAAGAGACTACGCTAGATTTTTTTGACCAGCTACTAGAACGCCACTCTGTTGAGCTTCAAACGCATGTCGAAGTTGAATCCATCATAAAAAAAGAGCACTATTTTGAAGTCAATATGGCTGGTAAAACTATTAGAGCTAAAAATGTTGTGGTAACGATTGGTAGAATGGGAAAGGTAAATAAACCTAAATATCCTATCGCTCCAGGAATTAAAAACAAGGTAGTTTATAGTCTTGAGAGCTGTAGCGAGGGTGAGAAGATTCTTATAGTTGGTGGCGGAGATAGTGCGGTTGAGTATGCAGTTGATTTGAGTGAGAAAAATGACGTAGCTATCTGCTACAGAAGAGAGACATTTAGACGAGCCAACCCAATGAATCAAACAAATATAGCAAACGCTATTATCCACAAAGAGGTAAGACCAATACTTGGGATAAATATAGATGGACTAGAAGATGTAGATGGTAAGGTAAGAGTCATCTATAGAGAGATAGAGCCTGAGATTTTTGACAGAGTAATATTTGCCATTGGTGGGACAACTCCTAGCGGCTTTTTAAGCGCATCAGGCATAGAAGAGATAGATGGAAAACCTGTTCATGATGAAGACTACGAGACAAATATCAAAGGACTTTTCGTAGCTGGAGACATCACTCAAGAGAGAGGTGGAAGTATAGCTTTAGGACTAAACCATGGCTATGCAATAGCATGTTTTATACAAGGCAAAGCAAAAGAGAGCTAGAGGTTTCAGCTCCTCAGAAGCTAGGTTTTACCTTCATCAACAAGTCCCCTCGCTCCGACGCTCCGCGAAGGAGTGTATATTTATTAGTATGCATTCCACGCAGAGCGATGGGAACGAGGCTAAAGCTTATAAGTCACACAGGGCGAAGCTAAAGCATCGCTTCCAAAAGCCATGCCAACTTTAAAGCAACACAACCCTT